>NZ_JBHYCW010000020.1:0-26942 GCF_051861365.1 Sediminibacterium sp.
CATTTAATCCGTATTCATGTTAAACTGAAAAAAGAAAATTATACTTTTAACTGGCCCGAAAAAAAGGGGAGCTTACATTGGGAGCTGGCAGTATACCCTATAGAAGACCACGGCTTCGTAGAACCCAGCAGCTGGACGGATGAGTATAAGCGAATTTTGAAATTGTTTAATGAGCGGCTGTTGAAGAGGTGAGAAGTGTGAATTGTCAATTGTCAATTGTGAATATCGAGTAATCAATGATTAGCCTTTAGTTAAAATAAAAAAGCGAAGTGATTAGAAGCCACTTCGCTTTTTTATTTATAGTCACTTTTTATTGACAATTGACAATTGACAATTCACACTCAACTATCGATTCATCGACGCCAGAAACTCTTCATTGTCCTTCGTTCCTCTCATGCGTTTCAGCAATTCGTTCATGGATTCTTCTGTATTCATATCATTGATATAAAGACGAAGAATATTCATACGTTGTAAAACTTCTTTATCCAGTAAGAGATCATCTCTGCGTGTAGAAGAACCCACCAAGTCAATAGCAGGGAAAATGCGCTTATTGGCCAAGCGACGATCCAACAACAATTCCATGTTACCGGTACCCTTGAATTCTTCAAAGATCACTTCATCCATTTTGCTACCGGTTTCAATCAATGCTGTTGCCAGAATGGTTAATGAACCACCGTGTTCAATTTTACGTGCAGCACCAAAGAATTGTTTGGGTTTTTGCATGGCATTGGCTTCCACACCACCACTCAATACCTTACCACTTGCGGGAGCAACGGTATTGTGTGCGCGTGCCAAACGGGTAATGGAATCTAATAAGATCACAACATCATGTCCGCATTCTACCAAACGTTTTGCTTTTTGTAAAGCGATGGTAGATACTTTCACGTGTTTTTCAGCAGGCTCATCAAAAGTAGAAGCAATCACTTCTGCTTTTACGCTGCGTTCCATATCGGTTACTTCTTCCGGACGCTCATCGATCAATACCACCATCAGGTAACATTCCGGATGGTTGGCAGCAATAGCATTGGCCACTTCTTTCAGCAACATGGTCTTACCCACTTTTGGTTGGGCAACGATCAATCCACGCTGACCTTTACCGATGGGGGTAAACAGGTCCATGATACGAGTGCTGTAATTATTAGAAGTGGTAAAAAGGTTTAATTTTTCATAAGGGAACAATGGTGTGAGGTAGTCGAACGGAACGCGATCGCGCACTTCATCCGGACGTTTACCATTGATATGATCCACTTTCAATAAGGCGAAATATTTTTCTCCTTCTTTTGGTGGACGAACAGATCCCGAAACGGTATCTCCTGTTTTCAGACCAAAGAGTTTGATCTGAGAAGGAGATACATATACATCATCGGGAGAAGATAAATAGTTATAATCAGAAGAGCGAAGGAAACCATAACCGTCCGGCATCATTTCTAATACGCCCTCACCGCTGATAACGCCTTCAAATTCAATATTGAAATTAGGTTCTTTGCGCTGGTGTCTATGTTGTTGTGGAGCAGGCGCTTCTTGAGGCAATCCGCTTTCAGGAGCATTCTCCTGAGCATTCACATTGGCGTTGCTGCTTTCTTCGGTTTGTTCAGGAGCTGTTTCGGGATTCTCGGTGGGCTGCTTGTCGGTACGAGCTTTTTTCACCGGACCGCGTTTTGCAGCGGCTGTTGGTTTTTCAGGTGCTTCTTGCATCACTTCCGCTTCTTCGGTACCGTTGGCGGTTTTTACCGTAACGGGTTTACGGGCGCGGGCGCCTTTTTTAGCCGCGCCATCTTTGGTTTCGCTGGCCTGAACCGCCTGGCTATCCAGGATCTTATAGATCAGTCCTTGTTTGTCTAATTTCTTAGCACCCGTAATCTTTAGTTGCTCGGCGATGTCGAGTAACTCGGGCAATAACATGTCATTTAATTGCAGAATATCGTACATAAAGTCTATTGTGGGGAAAAATCAAATTGTCATCATTCAAATATCCAGTCTAAGGAAAAGTAAACTCAGATCGGAAAATCTATGGGTATTAAAACTGATTGGAAAGAAGATAAACTGATGTGTCGAGAGCTAAAAGAGGACGATATCAGCTTGGTTTCCGATGCAATGTTAAGCGATTTTCTTAAAAACTAAACAAAAAATCTTACCGAAAACCGTTAAAAATCGGTGTCATATTGTGTTTTATCGACAATTCTACTGATCATACCATCTAATTCTTGTCCACTCTGTCTGAGATATTGTAAAATTTGCTCATTTTCTTCCAAGGTTTTGCCCTTCAAATCAATGAGATCAACCAATCCTATGATATTGGCAACAGGTCTTCTGATTTCGTGTGATTGAATTTTAGCGATCTCACGAAGAGAATCAGCTTGTTTCTGTATTTGTAATTCCTGCTCTTTCCGATTGGTGATATTGATAGAGGCAATAACGATACCTGTTAATTCGCCCTTCTCGTCAAACACGCCATAATAACGCCTTAAAAACCAACGGGTCTCCCCATCCGGATAAGTGAGCTGGTGCTCATGAGAAATGGTTTGTTTTAGCTCTTTCAGTTCTAAAGCATGTTTCAAAGCAAGCTCGCGTTCGGATTTGGGATAATAATCTGTGAGCTTATCACCTATGGAAAAGCTTTTTCCAAACAATTTTCTCGCATGCTCTTGTGCTCTGCGATTGGCATACCGAATGGTAAAATCATTACTCATATAAATGAGCACATTATCGGAGCTATTGATGATGGATTGTAAAGTTTGCTCGGAAGCGGCGATTTGATCACGCTTTATTTTCAGCTCAGTAATGTCTTTAGATACGCCCACTACATATTCAATGGCACTATCGGCATCCATGATAGGAAAGAGTTCACTCAGACTGGTAGTGCCGTTTTCAAAACTTTCTTCAAAACTGAGGTTGGAGCGCAAACGAACACATTCGATAAAGCGTTTGCGAATAGTATCTACAATATGGGTGTGAAGCATGTCCTTGAACTCCTTACCCACTACCGACTCGCGCGTAACATTGAATTTATGGAGATACGCATCATTCACATACTCCATCACAAACTCTTCGCCCCCCGGTAACACCCGAACAATGAACACAGCATCTGTCGTGAGTTCAATCAATGACCGGAACAAGGAGGGCTTCATTGTGTGTTATTGGATTTGGAAGATTGGTGATAAATATAATGGAAAAATGGTAATTGGGTGATCGGGTGATCGGGTGATCAGGTGATCAGGTAATCGGGTACTGGGTGCTTTTTGTTTGGGATTCTTTTTCTGCATCATTAATCAGATTCATTAAAAGTCCATACACCACCCATCACCCCATCACCCCATCACCCGATATCCCGATATCCCGATCACCTGATTACCCGATCACCCTTATCTTCTTTTCCTTCTTATCTTTGCCGCTCAAAGCCTGAACCACAGGCGTTTCAAAAAAGCAAGCAATGTTTAACAAAAGAACCAAGATCAAAGACCTGCTGAGTAGCGGGGTGGCCGGACAAGAAACCGTTGTGATGGGTTGGGTGCGAACTTTTCGTAACAACCAGTTTATTGCATTGAATGATGGTAGTACCAATAATAATTTACAGGTAGTAACAGAATTGGGTTTGTTAGATGATGCTACATTGAAAAGAATCACTACCGGTGCTTCTTTGAAAGTAACGGGTACGGTAGTGCCTTCATTGGGTAAGGGACAATCTATCGAACTAAAAGCAACACAAGTAGAAATATTAGGCGACAGTGATGCGGAAAAATATCCTTTGCAACCCAAGAAACATAGTCTTGAATTTTTAAGAGAGATCGCACACCTGCGGTTTCGTACCAATACATTTGGTGCTGTGTTTCGTATCAGACATTCGTTGGCGTTTGCGGTGCACAAATTTTTCAATGAAAAAGGATTTGTGTATTTGCATACACCCATTATTACCGCAAGTGATGCTGAAGGTGCAGGAGAAATGTTTCGTGTTACCACACTTCCTTTTGATAACCCGCCACGCAAAGAAGATGGAACTATTGATTTTGCAGAAGACTTTTTTGGAAAGAGTACCAACCTCACTGTGAGTGGACAATTAGAAGGTGAGCTGGGTGCGATGGCGTTTAGTGAGATTTATACTTTTGGTCCAACCTTCCGTGCAGAGAATTCAAATACGACCAGACACTTGGCAGAATTCTGGATGATTGAGCCGGAGATGGCATTCTATGATATTGAAGACAATATGAACTTAGCAGAAGAGTTCATTCAATATTTGATTCGTTATGTGATGCAACACAATGCGGATGATCTGGCGTTTTTGGATCAACGACTGGCAGAAGAAGAAAAACAAAAACCACAGAATGAACGTCAGGAATTTGGATTGTTGGAGAAGTTGAAATTTGTAACGGATAATAGTTTTGAAAGAATTACTTACACAGAAGCCATTCAGATATTATTGGATTCACCTGCGTATAAGAAAAAGAAATTCAAGTTTGATGTGAAGTGGGGTATTGATATGCAGAGTGAACATGAAAGATATTTGGTAGAAAAACATTTCAAGAAACCTGTGATTGTAACAGGATATCCTGCCGCCATCAAAGCATTTTACATGCGCATGAATGATGGATGTGAACCCGGAAAAGAAACAGTAGCGGCGATGGACATTTTGGCGCCGGGTATTGGAGAGATTGTTGGCGGTTCACAAAGAGAAGAGCGTTTGGAAAAACTGGAAGCGCGTATGCAAGCCATGCATATTCCGCTGGAAGAAATGAGCTGGTATTTAGATACCCGTCGCTTCGGAACCGTACCCCACGCAGGTTTCGGTCTCGGCTTCGAACGCATGGTACAATTCGTAACCGGCATGACGAATATTCGCGATGTCATTGCCTTTGCGCGGACGCCGAAGAATTGTGAGTTTTAATTAGCTGCACGCTACACGCTACACGCCGCACGTGAAAATATCCTGCAGCGTGCAGCGTGTAGCGTGCAGCTTGAAGCTCTCCCCCCTCAACCATTTCCCCTTTCCACACGTATATACAGCATGGAAAATGAAAAGATAGTTCAGCTGAAAGAGCGGCTGGAAGAAGTTAGACCTAGTCTTGTTGATCATTCACTGTACCATAGTCTGCAAGACCTTGAACAGCTTCGTCGGTTTACGGAGTATCATGTGTTTGCGGTATGGGATTTTATGAGTTTGTTGAAATCCTTGCAACAACGATTGACTTGTACTTCTGCGCCATGGGTGCCGGTAGGATCTGCCAATATGCGTTATCTCATCAATGAAATTGTATTGGGTGAAGAGAGTGATGTAGATGAAGCGGGTAATAGAACGAGTCACTTTGAGTTGTATCTCAAAGCCATGGAACAGATGGGTGCTGATACAACGGCTATTACACAACTGTTGACTTATTTACACAATGGCGTGCCGGTGCAACAGGCATTACAACAATTACAATTGCCCAGGGCCATTTGCGATTTTGTGGGATATACATTTGAAGTGATTGAGAAAGCGCCTGTACATGTACAAGCTGCGGTGTTTACATTTGGTCGCGAAGACCTGATACCGGATATGTTCATGGGTTTGGTGAAAGATTTGTCTGTGCAGTATCCAACACAGTTGGCGGTGTTCAAATATTATCTCGAAAGACATATAGAAGTAGATGGCGACCATCATAGTCATTTGGCGATGGAAATGGTGCGTGAATTGTGTGGTGAAGATGACTTGAAATGGGAGCAGGCTACAGAAGCGGCTCTCCTGAGCTTACAGTATCGCAAGCGACTGTGGGATGCGGTGTATACAACGGCTGTATAAAATAAAAAAAGCCTGTTCATTTTGAACAGGCTTTTTTTATTTGAAGAACAGGGTTAAAGTTTAGTGGCTTTATAAATTTTCACCAGACCATCATTTTCACTACTCACCACTAAAAGACTTTGTTGGATCGGACTTTTAGAAGCCGGAATAAATAAAACACCTTCAGGAGCATCTCCTGTTTTGATCATTTTCAAGAATATGGGTGCGGTTGGATTGGTAACATCATATATAGCAATGGCATCTGCTCTTTCCAGACCTACAAACGCAATTTGTTGGTTACCTACTTTTCCGATGGTGATGGCTTCGGGTTCAACGGATTTATCATCGCTTCTTCCATCATCATACAAGGAAAGTTCTTTTGCTTTTACATCGAGTTCATTTTTACTGTCGAATACAAGAGTGCCGTTTGATGCATCCCACACGCTGAAAGAACGGCCGCCCATGCTATAAATGGCATCGTAATCGCCATCATTATCTATGTCGCCATCTGTGGTAAGTATATTAAGACGACCCAATTGTGCGTCTGTTTTTAATGCAGCTGCATTGGGAAAGGCGGCCGCATCAAGGGTTACGGAAGAAAGACGTTTAAAATCTGTGAATGCTGTGTACTCTCTAGAATCACCCTCGTTGGCAGTAAATAAATAGGTTTTGCCATTGTAAGAAAGATTGGCAATGGCATCGGGCATGTAAATACCAAAGATTTTCCAGGGAGCAAAAGCAATGGTGTTGTCGCGGTCCGATACATCAATGGCATGGGCTGTCTGGTTAAAGTCTTTATAGCCCAATGGCATAATGTTCGTAATGGTTTTTGAAACGAGATTAATGCTTGCAATAGCATTGGCTTCCTGTAAAGTAACCCAAGCTGTTTTGGAATCGGATGAAACGGTGATGTATTCGGGTTCAATATCGTTGAGAAAGTTTTTATTAAGACCACTGATGCGTAAACCCTTTGCGGTGAGTGCGGCCTGTTGACTGGTAAAGGCGGAGAAATTAAGAGAAGTGGCGGCATAATTATCGGCAACACTGATAATAGAAACAGAGCCTTCAGGATCAGCACTATAAGAAGCGCTTGGCTCTCCTTCGCTGGCGCAGAGAATAAATTTACCATCAGGGCTGAACACTACCATATCAGGCAATGCGCCAACGATAATTACCTTTTCTTCAGCATAAGTGCTGGTATTAAAAACAACGATTTTACCGGGCTCCTGTTTATTTACCGATTCAATGGCGGCGGCCAGTTTGCCATTGTTTACATCAACACTGTTTACATAACCACCATAAGGAACCATGCTGATGCTGTGTATGACCGTAATATTGGCGGGGTCGGCCATATTGATTACGTCAATTTTATTGGAGGTACCATTATTCACGGCGAACAGTCTTTTAGTAGTGGGGTCATAGGTGGTAATTTCAGCTGCACCCACGCCTCCCAGGTTCAGAGAAGCGATTTCAACATAAGAAGAAGGGTCTTCATTGACAATTCTTTCAACGGGATTCGTGTTTTCTTTTTTACAGGCAAAAAAGGCAAATAAACAACAGGCAAATGCGATGAATCTCATAGACGTTTAGTTTTGGCTGCAAAACTCAAGGCACAAGGTTATCGCAGGATTATGAAGCTGTTACCGAATTGTTATTCAAAGGGCTCGCTAAAAAGCAAAAAATTGTCTTTTCCTGTGGATTATATGTGAAAACCCCCTATTTTTGCTGCCCCGAAAGGGGATAATAAGCTTCAAGCAACAGGCTTCAAGCAACAAGTTAAACCTTGTGTCTTGTTTCTTAGTTCTTGAATCTTCACCGAAGGTGCGGTAGCTCAGTCGGTAGAGCAAAGGACTGAAAATCCTTGTGTCGCCGGTTCGATCCCGGCCCACACCACGATGAAAATTAGGCGATTATGATTTTTAAATCATAGTCGCCTTTTCTTTTGTACAAGATGGGTACAACATTTAGGTGATTGTAAAAGATGATTTGTTCGTCACTTCCTGCATCAAATCAGATAGAGAAATAGCGTTAACACCATTACCCAGCGAAAAGGAGTCCGTTCCTGCATAAACTGCATAACGTCTTTCTGGCTTAATATCATTGCAGGCTATGTGAAAGCCTTTGCTTAACGAAGGTGATGAACTTCGCTTTATTTCGATGGCCCATTTTTCTGAACCTGAAAACTCCAAAACAAGATCAATTTCTGCACCACCGGGCGTTCCGTAATAAAAGGCTTGTACACCGGCATGTGCAACAGAGAGGATATTTTCGATTACAAACCCTTCCCAACTTCCACCTACAACCGGATGACCCAGCAATTGATTGTGGTCTGCTATATTCAGTAATGCATGTGTGATACCACTATCGCGTATATATATTTTGGGAGAGCGAACCAATCGCTTACCTATATTAAACGTCCAGGGTTTCAGTCGGCGGATGAGTAATAAATCGGTCATCAAATCAAGGTATCGTCCGATAGTAACACCCGACACATCGAGGTTTCTGGCTAAGTTAGCCGCATTCAATACGGTTCCCTGATGATGAGCGAGCATGGTCCAAAAGCGTTCTAATGTTTGTGCCGGTATTCTGGGACCAAGTTGTGGGATGTCGCGTTCAAGATATGTTTTGATAAAATCCAGTCTCCATTCTAGGCTATTTTTTTCTGATGAAGCCAGCAAACTTTCCGGAAAGCCACCACGTAGCCAGAGTGTATTTATATTATAACCATATTCCAGTAGGTTGATGCCAAAAAGTTCAAGGTAGGCAATCCTGCCTGCCAGCGACTCACTAGATTGTCTGAGTAAGTCAATGGATGCGGATCCGAGAAACAGGAATTGCCCTGATTTTTTTCCTTTACGTCGTTCTTGATCAATAATACCCCTTAAAGGGGAAAAGACTTCCGGTAGCCTTTGTATTTCATCTAGTATAATGAGCCTATCCTTATTGGCATCATGAAAGCTCATGATATCTCGAACCTTTTGCAAATCCAATGTACTTTCCAGATCCAGGTATACAGATGGGGTTTTTTCTGATATATTAAAAGCAATAGTGGTCTTGCCTACCTGTCGGGGACCCAGTAAGGCAACAGCAGGGCTTCTTAAAAGCGCCTCCCTAATCTTTGTTTCCAGTATACGCTTTATCATCTATGCAAATCTAACACAAAATATTAGATTTGCATGGTTTAAATGATTGCTTCAATTAACGGAATGCGTACCTTTTATTGAAAAAAGAGGCTGCCAAACTCGGCAGCCTCTCCTTTTTACTCCACTTCTTCTTTCTTCACCAACTGACTAACTGCTCCAATCACTCCACCTGCTACAGCTGCATAACCGGCAAAAGTTACGAGTGCTGCGGGAAGTGTTACCGGTGCTGTGAGAATGGCGGCTGAGATACCTGCCAATGCAACACCGATATTGCGTAGTCTGCGGAAGAAAAGAGGTGGTTGCGTTGATGCGCGGTTGATGACCTCTTTCATAGTTTTTATTTTACGGTAATGATGTGGATTCAATTCTGAGTAAACAGCTTTTATCTGCACGCATAGCACTATCTGTTATCGCTAATAATCGCTGCATAGCTTTTACCGAACCTAGTCCTGTTCCTTCACCGGTAATGATACTTACCGGAGCAATACAACCCTGGAGTTCTTTCATGGCGTGGTTGGCGGGGTGTATGAGAATCATACTGCGTCCCGGCACATGTTGCAAGTGCAAATGCCATTCAAACCGCAGACTGTATCTTTTACGCAACAGATAACTGCCTTCGGGTATGCAGGATATTTGGCGTTGATTGTTTTTCCACGGAAGCTCTAGGGTATAACATATCTGTTGATCATGCAGGTATAAAATACCATTGACTCCGTTTTCGCCATACGTGCGTAATAGTGTCAGCTGCATGGTTAGCCGCTTACCGTAACTGTTCCTACATACTTACTGTCTGAAGCCCTGGACTCATCATCTGACAGAAAGAAGAACCAGCCATGCACTTCTTTACCGGTAAATGCAGCAGCATCTAACAGCAATTCCTCATCACTACGTCTGGTGCTAAAGTGACTTACCAGAAAGTTTTTGTCTTCCGGAGAATACAACACCGCAATAGCCTTGTCTGCGGTACTGGATTTGTTGCCGTTATTTTCCGGAACAGCACCATTCCAACTGAACGCAACCATATTGCTGGCTTCCGCCGTCAATATGCATTGAGCAATGGTGGGTATAGAACCTTTTGAAAGCCTAACCTTGGCATAATCAATATCAAAAGGAGATTCAACTCCAGCAACCGCATCTTTCAGGTTCACTGAAAAAGCTTCCTGAAAACCACTGCGGGTATTGTTATTGGTTTTGTAGGTAAGGTTCAGCAGGTAATCGATACCGTGGAGAAAAGTCATCATCATTTTAAACTTTTCTTGCTGACTCATTTGATCCTTCGAGAAGGTTCTGTTTTTTTTGTAAATGGGTTTAGCACGCATCACCGGCTTACCCTTCCATGAACTTCCAATCACCGGGCCGGTTTTTCCTGAAAACCCACCCAAGATTCCTTGTGAAACGATAGACATAAAATTTGTTTTTAAGTGTTTACAATGTTGTTGTTTGTTACTCCTGCTGCAGACAGGAACACCGGTGTTGTTAACAATGCAAACTTATTTCGCCAACAAAGGGCCTAAGGGTGGCGGGGGTGGTGCCACCCCCTTCAACGAGTTGATAAAGAGATCATATATGATTTAAAAAACTATTGCTCAGATGTAAAGAAGGTTCTAAAAGGTGGCAGTCTTCGAGAATCTTTCGGTAAACCCCTATTAGATAGGTAGATCAACCATAGCAAACAGGCACTTTCTTCGAGATCGCTTCGAGGTTTCTTCGATAAACCTCGAAGCGGCTTCGGTAGTTCTTCGGTAATGCTCGAAGAAAGACCGAAGAACTACCGAAGGAATATCGAGTATGGTACGAGTGAAGTACAGGAGGAGAAGAGGGATGTACAATGAGGAACAGAAGAATGTCCAATGTCCAACTTTGACATTGGACATTCTTCTGTTGGGTTGTTCCCCATGCTTTTTTACAAGGATTATTGGAGCAGGGCTTTCAAAATTTTTTGCATACGAACATTGTACTCTAACATAACTTGTACTGCTGCTCGTTCGGGTTGGTGGTATTTGTTGTAGAGGCTTTTGAAGGCGATGTTTTGGTTTCTGTTGGTTAAAGCGTTTTCTGCAAAATACCGAATCAATTCAGTGGTGTTATTATGTTCAATCATGCCTGTCTCTGTTTGCATGCGAAGCCATACAGCCAGTTGCGTAACCGATAGCGTGTATTGAAACGGACAAGAAACCTGCATGATATTTTTTGCTTTATCTGAAAAATGGATGGCGTCCATTTCGGTTTGTATCAGTTGCATCAAAGCTGATTTACAATCTGGTTCTTTTACCAATAAAACGGTTTCTTTTTCTGGGATGATTCGGTTGATGTGTAACAAAGCTTCCTGCCAATGCTCGTGTGGGTTTCGGGAGGTATCAAGCGCCAATAGATAGCGTGAAAATACATAACGGATAAAAGCGGGATGATTGCAATTATAGCGGATCAATAAAAGCATACAACGCGCAGTGTCGTATTGTGGATGTTCTTGTTCCAGACAAAGCGCTTGTATGAGTGCTTGCCAATAATGTGCCTGTTTGAAACTGGGTGTAGGATGGGTTGTGGTATCTGTATATATGTTCTGAAATACGGCTACCAAATCTTGTTCAATATCATTCAATAAAAACGCTTTACCCGGTTCTATTTTTACTTGTATTTTTTCATGCATGGGTTGCCAAATACTATGGGGCATATGCGCATCCAAATTAAACCAGCTACTGCTCTGTTGTTGTAGAAACGCAAGGAAAGATGCTAGTTGTGTAGCGATTTTTTCACGGAACAGGGTATGGTTTTTTTGTTGTTTTTCGTGAATATGATTCAGCAACCAACAAACAACATATTGGGTGCCATGTACGATGTGTTTCATCGACTGCCGCGCAGCGTTATGGCAGAGGTGGCGCATATAACGGATGCTGAGTTTCTGCGTGTCGGCAATGATTTTTTTCTCTTCCTGTATGGTCAGCCGGGGGGCTTCTTCAATTACTTGAAGTAACTGATCGTTTACAGCAAACAAGGGTACTTGTTCCATATAAACAGATTATGTGTTGGATAAGATAGTACAGAATAGGCACTCCGTGTAGGGTTAATAAGAAAGTTTTAGTGGCGAGTAGAAAGTATCGTAATTCTACTCTAAAAAAAGAGTAATTACCGCAAAGAAATTGCGTATTTCTACCCTTGTTTAGGGGCGCCCAAAAGAGTAAACTACGTGCTCAAGGAAAGCAATGGTCATGAAATACCCACTACTTTTATTAGAAGCAATCTGCTGGGCATTATTGTTATTCTTTGTTGATGTATTGATACCCGTTATTGCTCCCGTTCTCTTTGAAGGCATGTACCATTGGAATGAAGCTGACCTGATTTTTTGCTTTTCGGTTGAATACGCATTTCTGATAGTATTGATTGAATTAAGAGAACACCTGGTGAAAAAAGCCATTCGCTGGTTGCAACAATTATCGAAACGCTATATCCGTATTGTTTTACTGCTGAGTAATGTATTGGCTTACGGTTTGTTGTTATATACAGCCATAACATTGATGGAGCATATTTCAAAATGGACCGTGCTGGTTTTCATACAATGGTGTACTCTATTGGTTTTTATTTGGGCTTTTTGTGGGGTGGCCATTCCTATGAGTGCAAAGCGGTATTGGGGGTGGTTTAGGAAACCGGTTTTATTGGATGAGGGTTGGCGGAAGGGGATGTTGTCCCATCCTAAAAATCATAACAAATCAACGTTCGATACTAAACAGTTAAATACCCTTGAAGATGAGGATAAGTGAAGGATAGGACGCAGATTTTTATGATAGATTATGATTTTAGTCGTATTCAATCAGCGCCCATCATAACAAATCATAACAAATCTGCGGCCCATAATAATCACTCTAACAACCCAAAAAATTTATTATCTTGTTAATCCCCACAGGCACCGAGTATTGAAGTGAACACCCCATGGTTCCTATGTGATGATCTGCCTGACATCGGTAAATTATCATTGTCTTAATCAAATATCAAATGAATGGTAGTACCTGAAAAACATATACTTTCTAAATATACTTTCTTATATGTTTGTCAATGTATGAAGAGGCTATAGCTGCATAAATACAAACCCGAAGAAAGCGGTGAAGTGAATGAATCGCAAGCTGCGGTATTTCAAGCAGGCGCTAATGTGGGAAAACTCACAGAACAGTTATTTCCCGGAGGAGTAGATGCTCTTCTTGCTGATGCCTTCTCGTACCAACAAACCGGTCTTAACCAGTTAGATGATGTGATTGGTAAACGAACCAAAACCATACAACGAAAGCTATGCAGTTTAGAGTAACTGAATGAAGCAGAGGCAAAATTGATGTTACGGAATTAACGGATGCTGAATTATTGGATGACGAAACCGAAAATGAATCATGATAAAAAAAGAGCTTATACAAGAGTTGTTTCAAAAGTTTGAACAGGCACGTTATGTATATAATGAGGTAGAATGCTGGAGTGCCAGAGAATTACAGGAAATATTGGGTTATGCCAAATGGGAGAATTTCTCAAGAGTGGTAGATAAAGCAAAAAACGCTTGTTTAAATAGTGGTATAGAGGTTGTGCATCATTTTCCCAATATCAGGAAAATGATAGACCTGGGAAAGGGGGCACAACGTGAAATTGAAGATGTTGCGTTAACAAGATACGCCTGCTACCTAGTAGCCCAAAATGGCGATCCCGGTAAAACGGAAGTGGCTTTCGCTCAAACCTATTTTGCTGTACAAACCCGTAAACAGGAAATTATTGAGCAGCGTTTGCTGGATGTGGCAAGGGTTTCTGCAAGAGATAAATTATCCAAAAGCGAAAAGAAGCTATCCGGTATTATTTATGAAAGAGGTGTTGATGATAAAGGGTTTGCCATTATTCGTAGCAAGGGCGACCAGGCTTTGTTTGGCGGGTTTACTACCACAGATATGAAAAATAAACTACTGGTACCAGACAATAGGCCATTAGCTGATTTCCTGCCCACACTCACCATCAAAGCAAAAGATTTTGCAACGGAATTAACCAGCCACAACACGGTAGAAAAAGATTTGAAAGGCGAAACACAAATTACCACTGAACATGTGGAGAATAACAAAGCGGTGCGAAAAATGCTCATTGAAAGAGGCGTAAAGCCAGAGCAATTGCCGCCGGGAGAAGATGTGAAAAAGCTGCAACGAAAATTAGAAAGTGATGAAAAGAAAATGGTGAAAGAGGCAAAACAAAAAAAGAAAAAATGACAAACAGGCCTTTTCTTTTGCTTGATGAGTTTAGCTATCCACCGGTTGAAAGAGACGAAGTATATGTTGAGATTTTTGAACAAGCGGAAAACTTTAAGAAGAATCAAACTTGACAAATAATTATTACAACTTAAATTTTAATCAGACCGAGTGTGTTTCATGAGCCAAATAGAGTACGTATTCGACTCAGATATGCGCAAAATAGTGAGCCGAATAATTGATCTATTCGGCTCATTATACATCAGAAAAACCATTAAAAAGACCATTTTAGCGGCTAAATTTGATCATATAAGAACGTAACTATATCCGTAAAGCCAATACAACCAAAAACATAAAAGCGGACTTTTTGCGACCAAAGCTGTTTTTTGCTAAAAAAATGAGTTGTAGGAAAGAAAAAATAATGTATATTTGGTCTAATGAAAGCCTTATCTAGTAAGCATTTCAGCGAATTATAAAGATTGATTTTTCTGGTCAAAATATTGTGATGGTTCGATCCCGGCCCACACCACTTGTCCATCGAAGCTTCAGCGAAGGTGGACGGAAATTAAAGACCTCAACAATAATGTTGGGGTTTTTTGTTTTGAGTCAGCGCATTGACAATTGAGGAATATAATTGAAAAAAGAAACGCTACTTTTTTTAGGGCAGCTTATTACTTTAACAGCTGGCTCACCACTCCAAATACTCTCCTTTTTTGAGTTTACACAGGGATTCCAGCACCTTAAAAATCACTTATACCTCACACATTACCACTGAATTATAACCTATTTACATAAATTGTGTGTGCTTATCAACAACCCCTGACTGATGCAACCCTGCCGCATACTCATTGTAGAAGATGAATCATTGGTAGCCATGGATATGGAGCGAATGCTGTTGGGGCTGGGTTATGAAGTATTACCCAATGTGAATAGTTATGATGAGGCCATGCTGGCGCTGAATACAAACAAACCGGATCTGGTTTTGCTGGATATTAATTTGAATGATACCAAAACAGGAATTGATTTATCAAAACAAATACAGCAACAATATAAAATTCCATTTATCTATCTCACTTCTCATGCAGATAAATCAACGATGGATGAAGCGCTGGTTACAAAACCGTATGGATACCTGCTGAAACCTTTTGATGCAGATGATTTGTATGCAGCCATTGAAGTAGCCATGAGTAATTTTATGGGACAACCGATTCACAACGAGGATTCCGGGTTGCTGTGTAAGGATGCACTCTTTATTAAAACAGATAAAAATTTTGTACGGGTAGAAATCAATGATATCTGTTGGGTTGAGTCTGAACACAATTATCTCTACATCGTTTCTCAAAAAGGGAAACATATTATCCGATCGAATTTCAAAGATTTTCAGCAAAATGTTCCGGCTACTCAATTTATTCAAGTACACAAATCATACATGATCAACTTGAATAAGGTAGATGCTTTTTCTCATACGGATATTACCATCAATGGTAAGGAAATACCCTTGAGCAGGATGTACAAGGATGAGTTCTTTGCCTGTATGAAAAGAATAGTATAACCCTCAATAATAGATATGGTACCTAAAATAAAGCAGTTGGTACCTATTTTTTGTCATCTCATTGAATTTGCTGCAAATTTACGATGCATCATGTGGCATAGGTTCATCATAGTAAACCCCGGCCGATCGCTTTTGCTGATTTGTCTTTTTTGTTTTGGATTCTTGATACCCTCCAAAGCGCAATATGAGTATGTTGATACCGTATCCATCAGAAAACAAATCAATACCACTTCAATAGACTCGGTCCGTAGCAGACTGTATGGAATACTGGGCTGGGAAATGCGTTTTTCCAATCAGCCCAAAGCAGTTGAACTTGCTGATAGTATGATTTTACTTTCAACCGTTTCCAGAGATTATATAAGATTAGCAGAAGCTTACAGGATCAAGGGTTTTGTGAAAGTGGTGAATCAAGACATAGCAGGATGTCTGAAAATGTATGAACAAGGAATATGGTATGCTAAAAAAGCAAAAAGTAAATATTATGAATCGGCCATCCTGAATCTGATCGCGGGTATGTACCAAGATAAAGGCGATTATGATCAATCGATTCAATTTTTTTTAGAAGCCGGTAAAGCTGCAGAAGAAAGCAAGAGCGCTGAAATGATTGCTTTCAGTGCCAATTGTATTGCGGAAGCGTATTCAGATGCCGGGAGACCCATCAGTTTCACCCGACCTTTTTATGAGAAAGCTTTACGGGAAGTGTTGCCCAGAAACAACTGGCAATATGCCGGCATGATACATTCCAATATGGCCAAAGAATACATGATGGCCGGTTATGCAGATTCTGCTTTGAAAGAAACAGAAGCATCTATCCGATACCTGAATAAGGTAAACAGAAAAGGATATGTGTATGCTACTTGTGCCACAGATATTGGTGAAATGTTGACAAAACTAAAAGCATACAAAGAAGCAGAGCAATTCCTTCTGGAAGCGTATCATATACTCGATAGTCTGAAAACAAAAGACAACAGATTGATTGTATTGTCTGCTTTATCAAATCTCTATGTGGAAAGTGGTCAGTACGCTAAAGCAAAAGAAAAAGTTCGGTTACTTTTATCACTTGCCGAAGCATACAAATCAAAAATATTCCTTCGCAATGCATATAAAATATTATCTGAAATAGCAGAGAAAAAAGGGCAGCCGGATAGCGCATTGCATTACTACAAAATGTATAAAGATTGGAATGATACCATTTTCAATGAAAACAAAGAGCGAACCATTGCCAATGCAGAGAGTAGAATGAAGGAAACTTTGCAGGCAAAAGAAAATGAACAACTGAAATCAACGAATACCAGATTGCGTAATAATAGTTTGATTGCAGGAGCAGTTGCCTGCATCTTGTTATTGTTAGCAATGATCATTGTACTCGCCAACAGAAAGATCAAACAGAAGAATATTGTTCTGGAGTCGCAGAAACAAATGATCGAAAAACAATCGGCAGAGAAAGATATTTTGTTACGAGAGATTCACCACAGGGTAAAAAATAATCTTCAGGTGGTATCCAGTCTGTTGAATTTACAAGTTGCGAGTATCTCCGATCAAAAAGCAATCGATGCCTTGATGGCGAGTCAGAAAAGGGTGAAAGCCATTTCATTGATACACCAGAACCTCTATGCTTTTGAAGACTTGAGTACCATTTCATTTACATCCTATGTTCAGGAATTATACAGCGATTTAAGACAGTTGTATAATAAAGGGAATATTGAATTGGTTTGTACAGCGGCTACGCCTCAATTGGCTTTTGATATTGAAAGATCAGTGCCATTGGGATTGATTTTAAATGAAGTGATAACCAATGCACTCAAACACGCATTCGATGGAAGAGAAGAAGGGATCATCAATATCTCTTGTTCGGCTGATGAGGATAGCCTGCTTACAATCATTGTTGCAGATAATGGTATTGGGTTGCCCGTATCTTTTGAAAACCATCAATCTTCTTCCCTCGGCTTTAGGATTATCAGGGAATTAACCCGTCAGTTAAAAGGAACCGTAACATGTGAAGTGGATAAGGGAACTACATTCATATTCAGGATTCCGCAGACCAGATTCAAAGCCTGATTCCTTCTACAGGGTTTCGTACTCATTTTATTGCATTTGGTACCATTTTACTATTAGGAACAAAACAGCCTAGTTAATTTTCTAATTCAATTACTGTGGATCAGTGTTCACTGACACTCCCCGGTAGTAATCATAACGATCCCATATCCTCACTATTTGTTGGTCTGAGAACCACACTTAGGAAATCCAAACAAAACTAACTGAGATGCAAACGAACTGTACACGCTTGGCAGGAGTGCTTTTGTGCTTCTTGCTTTTATCATGGAGTCCTAAATTCTCCCCTGTTACATTATTTCCACAAAGTGAATCAATGGTTTCTGTAGAAGACTGGGTGCTTGCTACGGAAAAAACCGGTGTAAAAGCCTATTACCGCATCACTACCTGTGGTGAGGATCAGGTGATATACCTCCGTTTTGTAAACAGCAACACAGGGGCTGTTCAAGTAAGCTGGAAGGGAGAAATTCAGTTTAGTGGAGAATCACAACCAAGAAGTATCAAAGAACAAAGCTCAAGTCTTACCATTCAAAATGGCGAAGTATCCGGAACAAGCTGTATCAACCCGGCGATTGCTGAACTGGTGGTGAAGCAGGAGCTCTCTCCTGTTGTTAATATGGAAGCCTATTTCTTTCAGCAACTCACCATTACACAGAACTAATTAACCTGCGATCATGAGAAAAACTACTATAACCTTTTCGGCTGTTTGTAAAATGTTTGTTGTGCTTTTATTGGCATGCACAAGTATTTTCCGATTACAGGCACAAACCTATCCATTCACTACCTGCGGAGCTACGGGATTAAATGGTCCTACGCAAACACAAGTGAATCTTGCTTATGCATCAACGCCTATAACACTTGTTACCAGTAATAATGGTATTCAAGAGTGGCCTGTTCCTGCTACGGGATTGTATTCAATCAAAGTAGCGGGAGCCAAAGGCGGAGGTGCCGGAGGCGGAAATGGTGCCGTGATGGCAGGAGAGTTTTTACTAAACCAAGGCCACGTGATACAAATTGTAGTAGGTCAAAGAGGAACCGGTGGTTTTGGTTCTCAAGGAAGTGTAAACAGCGGCGGCGGTGGCGGCGGTTCTTATGTAGTCAATAAAACAACGGGTACTATTTTAATCATTGCCGGAGGTGGTGGTGGCGGAAATGGAGACTATGGTTTTTCATATCCTAACACAGCAGGTAATCCTGCCAATACGGGTACTTCAGGCAATAGCACATATCAAACAGGCGGGGGTGTGAATGGTAATGGAGGAAGAAATGGTATCATCGATGACCCGGCTGCGGGTGGTGGTGGTTATTTTACGAATGGAGAAAACTCACCGGGTACAACATTTGCTACCGGTGGTCTTTCATTTCTGAATGGCGCTAGAGGTGGCGCAGGAAGAACCGGATCTTATTTTGGTGGCGATGGCGGTTTTGGTGGTGGTGGTGGCGGTACTTCTAATGTATTGGTTAGAGGTGGCGGCGGCGGCGGTTATTCCGGCGGACAAGGGGGTACTTATCAGATCGCTCAGACATCGGTATATACTTCCAACAGTGACAGAGGTCATGGTGCCGGAGGTGGGTCTATTAATAATGGTATCAATCAGCAGATATTTGCAACCAATGCATCCAGCGGTTATGTAACAGTTACAGCACTTACTACACTTGCGGGCGCTTTAAATTTTGTAAAAGCAAACAACACCTATATTACCGTACCCCATAGCGCTTCTATGAACTTGGGTGCAGAATTTACGATTGAAGCATGGGTAAATTATACCGGCGTAAACAGTACGATCATTGACAAGGGCGATTATGATTATCTCTTGCAGGTAAACTGTAATAATCCGGGCTTTGCACCTAACCGACTTGATTTCTATAACCGAAATACCGGTTGGGTACATTCCATCGGAACAGTACCGGAAGGTGTATGGACCCATGTGGCCGTAACACTGAAGAACGGTACCATGACTTTCTATATCAATGGAGTGGCTTCGGGAACAGCAGCCGTAAACTTTGCACAAGATAGCGGTCCGGTAAATATTGGCCGTCAGTCTCCCTGGTCTTGCGCTTGTAACATCTTCAACGGAAACATGGATGAACTGCGTGTGTGGAACAGAGCCTTATCAGCCTGCGAAATCAATGCTAACAAAGGTTGTGAACTAAGTGGTACACAAACCGGATTGGCAGCTTATTACAAATTCAACCAGGGTTCGATCAACGTCAATAACAGCAGTGTAAATACGTTGGTAGATGCGAGTGGAAATAATAATACGGGAACATTAACCGGTTTTGCTTTAACAGGAACGACTTCAAACTGGGTTGCCGGACAAGTTTCGGGAACCTGTGCAACATATACAGCCCCTAATGCAAGTATTACCGGCAACTTAATGGTATGTGCCGGCGCTACTACACAACTAAGCAATACCATTGCAGGCGGTGTATGGAGCAGTAGTAATAATGCTGTGGCAACGGTTAGTGCCGGTGGTTTGGTTACAGCGATCGCTGATGGTACTACTACCATTACTTATACAAATAATTGTGGTGGCGTCTCTACGGCAACTGTTACAGTTAAAGCAAAACCTGTTGCAGCAATCACCGCCAGTGGCCCAACATCATTTTGTGCAGGTGGATCAGTAACCTTAAGTGGCGTGCAAGGCGCAACGAGCAGTTCATTATCTTTTAATGGTATCAATAATTCCGTAAGAATTCCGGATGTGAACTATGCCGGCGTTAATAGCTTTACGATTGAGGCTTGGGTAAAACCCAATAACATTACAAGCAATCCTTACTATGAAATAGCCAGACAACAAGGAGCACCTAACTGGATATTCAGTTTCCAGGATTATGGTACCATCCTTTCTTTTGGTTTAAATACGACTACCGGATATGCCGAACTCGATGCGCCCATTATAGCGAGCAGTTTTACCGATGGAAACTGGCACCATGTAGCTGCAACTTATGACGGTACAAACTGCAGGGTATATAAGGATGGTGTGTTGATTGGAACGAGTAATAAAACCGGCAATATTGTTTTCGCTTCACAGTATGGTCTTACAACATATATCGGAGCCTATTCCGGTGGTGAATATTTTAATGGTTTAATTGATGAAGTGCGTTTTTGGAACACGACGAGAACACAAGCGCAGTTAGACGCTAATAAATTAATTTCTCTTCCTGTCAACACAACAGGTTTGACAGCCTATTACAAATTTGATGAAGGAACAGGTACCACTACCAATGATGCTAGTGGAAACGGAAATCATGGAACCTTGGTAAATGGAACCAGTTGGTCAACCCAGTCACCATTATCATCTACCGGTGCACTTACTTATTTATGGTCACCGGGTGGTGCTACTTCTTCTTCTATCACCGCCAATGCTCCTGGTGTGTATACTTTGCAGGTTACCGGTGCAGGCGGTTGTACTTCTGATCCCGCATCCATTACTCTTACAGAACGTCCTGTACCAACTGTAAATCCGGTTACGAATAAAGAAGTATGTCATAATGGTGTTGCTGTTCCTGCTATCAACTTTAGTGGGTCAGTCAGTGGAACTGTGTATAGCTGGACCAACGATAATCCATCTATCGGATTACCGGCTAGTGGAACAGGCGATATTGCGTCTTTTATTGGATTGAACCCGGGTAATACACCTGCTTACGCGAATATTACCGTTACACCTTCTTATACAACAGATGGAAATACCTGTACAGGTACACCGGTTAGTTTTGTGATTCGCGTAAATCCGATTCCTGTCTTTAATGCCATTGCTAACCAATCATTATGTAATGGAGCTTCATCAACAGCCATTCATTTAACCAGTGCTGTTGCAGGTACCACATTCACTTGGTTCAATACAACGCCATCGGTGAACATTGGTTTACCCAATGGAAATGGAGCAACCATTCCTTCCTTTACGGCAACCAATACTACCGGTCAGTCTGTTACCGCCAACTACTTAGCATTATCTTATTATCAGGGTGAAACCATGGGTTGTGGTACATCCAGATCATTTAGCTATACAGTAAATCCTGTGCCACCAGCTACTATTACTGCCGGTGGTGCAACTACTATTTGTGCAGGCGGATCGGTAACACTTACCGCATCTGCAGGTAGCAGTTATGTATGGAACAACAATGCTACTACAGCATCCATTACCGTCAATGAATCGGGTACTTACAGTGTAAAGGTGAGCAATGCAGAAGGCTGTAGTGCAAATTCTTCACCGATTACGGTTACAGTAAACCCATTACCTGCTATTCCGGTAATCAGCACATCAGGCTCAACAGCGGTATGTGTAGGAAGTCCTGTGACACTTACCGCATCTGGTGCTGTTTCCGGCAAAGCAATTGACTTTGATGGCGTAAATGACAATATCGTTGTTCCTAATAATGCAGTATTCAACTTTACTAGTCAGTATACAGCAGAGTCTTGGATCAATGTGCGTAGCTATCAATATGGTACCATCATTTCAAAATTTGAAGATGATAACAATAACAGAGGCTGGATGGTGAATATTGGTGAAACAGGTGCTCCAACCATACATGTGGTACATTCCAGATTAGGCACCTGGACCAATCCTATTCAATGGAACAGCGGCTTCCAACCGGTACTGAATACTTGGTATCATATTGCAGTTGTGTTTGATGCTACACTTTCTTCTAATCATATCAAACTTTATGTAAATGGTACATTAACGGCACAAACAAGTTGGCCTTATACCCTTACACCGAATGCAGCCAATATGTATATTGGTGGATATGATGGTCCGGGTAATGGTGTGAATGGTGGCGCCAATGAAAGGTTCTTCAATGGTAGACTAGATGAAGTACGTGTTTGGAATGTAACGAGAACAGCATCTCAAATCAGTGCCAACTACAATCAAGTAATGAATGCGCCGGTTGCAGGATTGGTAGCGGCTTATGCATTCAATGAAAACAGCGGTACCGCCATTGCTGATATTACCGGTATGAATAATGGTACCATGGTAAATAATCCAACACGTATTACTAATGGACCTTTGTTATCAGGAGCCGGCAATAATACTTACTTGTGGAGTACCGGAGCCACCGGCGCTTCTATCACCGTCAATGAAACGGGTACTTATACAGTAACAGCCACCAATGAAAATGGATGTGCTGCTACATCTGCACCGGTAACGATTACGAATTATGCAATGCCAACCATTACTTGTCCGGGTAACATCACAGTGGCTAGTCCGGCTAATCAATGCGGGGCCAATGTTACCTATTCGAATGCAGTAGTAACGGCCGGTCCGGCAAATCCTACTGTTACCTATTCTCATCCTTCCGGATCTTTCTTCCCTGTAGGGAATACAACCGTAACAGCTACCGTAACAGATGCATGCGGTAATACCGCTACTTGCACATTCACGGTTACCGTACAAGATATTACAGCACCTGTATTGGCATGTACTAATCAATCATCTTCATCACCGGTTAACTTCATGAGAGGAACCAGTGTGGGTGGAACTGCAGCCATTGTTGCATGGGCAGGATTGAATGGAGCTTCTCAATATGCAGGTTCTTCTTTGGGATCGAGCTGTAATGAATCGTGGAGACCTTTTGGTACGCTTTGTGATGAAGCACCCAATACCAATAGCATGACCACCAGTACCAAAACGAATGGTAATTCCGGTATTACATTTAATACGGGTGGTGCAAATAGTATTGGTGCATTTGTGGTTGACTTAGGTGCTACACAAACCTTTAATCTGGCACAGGTATATCAGATGTTCTCTGATGGAAAAACCACACATGTAAGAGGATTCTATCATCCATCCAATGCAACAACAGCTCCTTCTATCACAGATGCGGGCTGGGTAGAAATGTTCCCTGAAACACTGGTAGGTCCGGGAGTCCTCAGTGGTAATAATGTAACACAACCAACAGAAATCACTTTCAATAGTACATCAGCACGTTATGTAAGATTCTATGTACGCAATGATGGTCGCTATGGTAATGGCACTTGGATAGAAACCAGAAGTATTAAACTGTTTAGTACGGCACCAGCGGTGAACAATGTTATCGTAACTGCTGCTGATGGTGAGTGTAACGCAGTTGCTACTTATAATGTACAAGCAATTGATAATTGTTCCGGTACGGTAGTTACTTATTCTATCCCAAGCGGTTCAAGTTTCCCAATCGGAACAACGCCGGTACAGGTAACTGCAACCGATGCATCGGGCAATACAACGACTTGTTCATTCTCTGTGATCGTAAATGCTCCGGAGATCAATGTAACGGGTAGTGGAAACAGTATTCCAACAGGAACCACTACTATATCTGCAGCCAACAATACCAATTTTGGTGGCACACTGCCCAATACATCAGTGAGTAAGAGCTTTGTTGTACAAAATACAGGTACAGCTGCATTGAAAATCAGTTCTATAAACCTGTCTGGAGTAGACGCATCGGCATTTAGCATAACAGGTATCACGCTACCTGCAACTATTGCACCGAATGCTAATGCAAATTTCAATGTAGTATTTAATAGCAATACACCGGGTATTAAAAATGCAACGGTTACTATTCAAAATACCGACTGTAATGAAGCTGCTTATCAGTTTGCCATAACAGCGGAAATCACTTGTACTGATCCTGTATTTGTAAATCAGCATCCACAAGTACAAACTAACACAACTACTACAACTTGTAATGCGGTAGTGAACTATCCTTTGTCTGTAAATGGTATACCAACACCCGGATTGAATTATACATTCTCGGGTGCCACTACCGGATCGGGTTCAGGAACCGGAACAGGTCAAACCTTTAATCTGGGTACCACACATGTTATTGTAACAGCGATGAATCCATGTAGTACAGTGGTGTATGAGTTTGATGTCATCGTAAGTGATATTACTGCTCCAACAGCCATTGCACAAAATTTGAGTGTGAATCTCAATACAAATGGTACTGCTACCATTACGGCTGCTCAGGTAAACAATGGTTCAAATGATAATTGTGGTATTGCTTCCATTGCAATTGATAAAACCTCATTTAATTGTAGCAATGTTGGTGCGAATACGGTTACCTTAACCGTAACAGATGTGAATGGTAACAGCAGCACAGCTACTGCAACAGTTACTATTGTAGACAATACGCCTCCTTCTATAACGGCACCGGCAAATATTATAATCCCGGCCGGTACTAACTGTACCGCAACAGGAATCAATCTGGGTACACCTGTAACAGCGGATAATTGTGCGGTACAATCAATCACCAACAATGCTCCTACTGTGTTTGCATCGGGTATTACCAATATAACATGGATTGTTACAGATGCATCCGGTAATACTGCAACGGCCATTCAGCGTGTAACTGTTGTAGATCAGACAGCACCGGTACCGGTAGTAGCCACATTACCGGATATCACCAGCGAATGTTCTGTAACTGTTACTGAGATTCCAAAAGCAACAGATAATTGTAATGGTCAGATTACCGCTACAACAACCAGTCCATTGATTTACTCGGCTCAGGGTACTTATACCATCACTTGGAGATATACAGATTTAGCAGGTAATAGCAGTACACAAACACAAACAGTAATTGTGAAAGACATTACACCACCGGTGATTAATTGTCCGGCACCTATCACAACAACTGCTCCTTCAAATCAATGTGGCGTAGTAGTCAATTATCCTCAACCAACAACCAGTGATAATTGTGGTTCAGGCAACGCGGGCTTACAGACACTCACATATGGCGCTCAATTCTTCGATTATGCCGATAACAGATTGGAAAATCAGTATAGTCCGGGTCTGCCTATGACATTTGCGCCAACTGATGGTCAGAAGCTGGCAGTATTCCTGGTGAATTGTGGATCAACGCACTTTATGTATCAGAATGTGACACTGCCTTCCGGTGGTCCAATCACATTGGGCTTTGATATGAAATACACCAACCACTATAGTGGTGGATTTAGCTCTAATCAGTTTATAGCAGTAGAATTAAGAAACCCTGTGAACAATGCACTGATTGCTACACTGTTCAAGACCAATCCGGGTGCACCTCAATCAACAGGGATGATTCGTTATACCTATGATTTATCGGCATACGCGGGTCAGCAAGTACGTTTGCAGATCATTGACGCTACCATTAATAACTTTTTTATTGATGTACTCTTAGACAATATCACCCTTCCGGGTAGCAGCCTTGTGAATGGAAGTTTTGAAACCGGTAATTATAATGGATGGACGATTGGTAGCTCAAATACCGGTTGTGGTACTTTTGGTATTGGATCAGGACCTTCATTGAGTGTTGTACAGAAAGCGGGTTTACCATCCGGTTCTACTTTCCCGATCGGAACTACAACCAATACATTTGAGGTAACCGATCTGGCGGGTAACAAATCTACTTGTAGCTTTAATGTAACCGTAAATGCACCTGAAATCAGTATCAGTGGAAATGGTAATGAGATTGTTACAGGTGATAACACGCCATCTACATCAGACAATACGGATCTCGGAGGTACAATACCGGGTAATAGTATCAGCAAAACATTTGTCATTGCAAATAATGGTACTTCTGCACTCACTGTTTCTTCGATCAATATCAATAATGCTGCATTTACGAGAAGTGGTATAAGCTTACCAACTACCATACAGCCGGGTCAATCGGCTAGCTTTACGATAAGCTTTGTTTCAGGAACACTGGGCGTACAAACTGCAATTGTTACTGTAAATAACAGCGATTGTAATGAGGGCACTTACAACTTTACGGTTAAGGCAGAAGTAACCTGTACCAATCCTGTATTTACAAATGCAAATTCATTGGTTGAGGCGAATACTACCACAACCAGTTGTAATACTATTGTTCAATATCCATTAGCAATAACCGGTATACCAACACCTAATCTGAATTATGTATTCAGTGGTGCAACTACCAGTACAGGTAATGGTACCGGATCCGGTAACCTGTTTAATAAAGGAACTACCCATGTGATAGTAACAGCAGTGAATCCATGCAGTACCGTTATCCATGAATTTGATATTGTTGTGAGTGATATTACTCCACCGATCACCATCGCTCAAAACCTGACGATTCATCTGAATGAAAGTGGTACCGCTAATATCACCCCAGCACAGGTAAACAATGGCTCTAGTGATAACTGTAGTATTGCAACGATTGCATTGGATAAAACAGCTTTCGATTGCAGCAATGTAGGTGCGAACACGGTTACATTAACAGTTACTGATGTGAATGGTAATAGCAGTTCAGCAACAGCAACGATAACA
>NZ_JBHYCW010000020.1:26952-65431 GCF_051861365.1 Sediminibacterium sp.
ATGTAGGTGCGAACACGGTTACATTAACAGTTACTGATGTGAATGGTAATAGCAGTTCAGCAACAGCAACGATAACAGTGGTAGATAATATTGCACCAACGGCAGTAGCACAAAATCTAACCATTCCATTAAATGCAAGCGGTACAGCCACCATCACAGCAGCACAGGTAAACAATGGCTCTAGTGATAACTGTAGTATTGCAACGATTGCATTGGATAAAACAGCTTTCGATTGCAGCAATGTAGGTGCGAACACGGTTACATTAACAGTTACTGATGTGAATGGTAATAGCAGTTCAGCAACAGCAACGATAACAGTGGTAGATAATATTGCCCCTACTGCTATTGCTCAAAACCTAACCATCCACTTAAATGCAAATGGTGCCGCCAGTATCACCCCAGCACAAGTAAACAATGGCTCTAGTGATAACTGTAGTATTGCAACGATTACATTGGATAAAACAGCTTTCGATTGCAGCAATGTGGGTGCGAACACGGTTACATTAACAGTTACTGATGTGAATGGTAATAGTAGTACGGCAACAGCAGTGGTAACAGTGGTAGATAATATTGCACCAACGGCAGTAGCACAAAATCTAACCATTCCATTAAATGCAAGCGGTACAGCCACTATCACAGCAGCACAGGTAAACAATGGCTCTAGTGATAACTGTAGTATTGCAACGATTGCATTGGATAAAACAGCCTTCGATTGCAGCCATGTAGGTGCGAACACGGTTACATTAACAGTTACTGATGTGAATGGTAATAGCAGTTCAGCAACAGCAACGATAACAGTGGTAGATAATATTGCACCAACGGCAGTAGCACAAAATCTAACCATTCCATTAAATGCAAGCGGTACAGCCACCATCACAGCAGCACAGGTAAACAATGGCTCTAGTGATAACTGTAGTATTGCAACGATTGCATTGGATAAAACAGCCTTCGATTGCAGCAATGTAGGTGCGAACACGGTTACATTAACAGTTACTGATGTGAATGGCAATAGTAGTTCAGCAACAGCAACGATAACAGTGGTAGATAATATTGCACCAACAGCAGTAGCACAAAATCTAACCATTCAATTAAATGCAAGCGGTGCCGCCGGTATCACAGCAGCACAAGTAAACAATGGTTCAAGCGATAATTGTGGTATTGCAACACTTGCGTTGAATAAAACCAACTTCGATTGTAGCCATGTAGGTGAGAATACGGTTACATTAACCGTAACGGATGTGAATGGCAATAGCAGTTCAGTAACAGCAACGGTGACAGTGGTAGATAATATTGCTCCAGCTATTACAGCGCCTGCCAATATCAACCAGGGAACGGATGCTGGTATCTGTGGCGCAACTGTAAGCTTGGGAACACCCATAACAGCAGACAACTGTAGCATTGCCAATGTAGGCAACAATGCACCAACACTTTTCCCTGTAGGTACTACCGTAGTTACTTGGACTGTTACTGATATGAATGGCAATAGTAGTACGGCAACACAAACCGTTGTCATAACAGATACTGAAAAGCCAAAAATCACCGCACCGGCATTGGTAAGAGTGGTAAACACAACAGGTACTTGTAGTGCTCAGGTGGATCTAGGAAAACCGCTAACCAGTGATAATTGTGATGTTGCAACAGTAACCAATGATGCGCCTTTATTATTCCCTGTGGGTACTACCATTGTAACCTGGACTGTAACAGATGTACACGGTAATGTTACAGATACAGCTAAACAGTTGGTAATAGTAATTGATAACGAACTGCCAACGATCAGTGTGAATCATATCAGCGTTCATAACGATGCAGGTAAATGCGGTGCAACTATTGCGATACCGATGCCGGCAACAGCAGATAATTGTGGAGTAGCAAGCGTCATGGGTATTAGAAGCGATAACAAATTGCTGAAAGAAGACTACCCTGTAGGTACTACTACCATTACTTGGACCGTAAGGGATCTAAATGGTAATCTGAAAACGATTACTCAAAACATCCAAGTAACAGACAATGAAAAGCCGATCATAACATGTGCGGCGAATCAGGTATTCTGTGCGAATACCGGTGGTAATACACAGTACACGATACCTGCATTGCATCAATCAGATAACTGTGGTATTGCCAGTACAACATATAGTATTACCGGCGCAACCAATAGAAGCGGCATGGGTACAAATGCGAGTGGTGATTTTGCAATGGGTATCTCAACGGTAACCTTTACAGTAACCGATATCCATGGCAATACAAGTACCTGCAACTTTACGGTAACTATTCAGCCATTACCTGTTGCTAGTATCAGTACCGCCTCACCGAATGCACTCTGTAACCAATTTGTGTTAACAGCCAATAGCACACTGAATGGTCCGTTTACTTACCAATGGTTGTATAATAATAATACCAAAGCAACCATGCAACAGTTAAGTCTTGGTTTATCAGATGCAGATGGTATTTACAGTGTTTATACAACGGATGCAAATGGTTGTAGAAGTGAATTGCCTGCAACGTATAACTACCAGAAACAAAACCTGGTAAGCAGTTACACCATTTTAGGAACCAAAGAAGTGAAGTTGGGTCAATATAATAAAGTTGAAACAGGTAGCGTAGGTGTAATGAGTAGCAAAGGTGAAGCCGACTTCGATAAATACAGTTCTGTAACAGGTGCGGGTAGCTTTGTAAAAGCACCAAGAATCGATACAGATAAAGGCGTAACAATCACCAGCAAGATTTATGGTGTTGCCAGTGTAACCCTGCCAACCATGCAGTACAACCTGAGTAATACTAGATACCTGCAGGATAAGACCATCAACTCGAATACTACTGCAACCGTTAGTGGTAACTATGATGAAGTAACCCTGAAGAAGGGATCGAATGTAACCTTAACGGGTACGGTGTTTGGTAAGATCAAACTGGAAGAAGGAGCAAGTGTTCGATTCACATCTACTACTATTGATGTAGAAGAGATACAAATTGAGAAGGGTCCGAAGACAGGTGGCTACAGCTATATTCGTTTTGCTCCAAATACCAGCGTTCGCGTAAGTAAAAAAGTAACCATTGGTAGCGATGTGATCGTGAATCCGGAAGCGTATCAGGTTACTTTCTACATGACAGATAACAGAAGAGATGAAGAGAAATTCCATGTGAAAGGAGATGATACCAGGATTACTGCCAATATCATATTACCGGATGGTAAGTTGAAAGTAACCGGTGGCAATTACGGAGATGATAAATGTGATCACCGAGCACACAGTTCTAAAGATTGCAAACACAAAGGTCATGGACATCACGATTGTGACCACAGGGCTCATAGTGATAGAGATTGTCGAGACGATGTATTCATGACCGGATTGTTCATAGCCGAAGAAGTGGAAAGTGAGGGTAAGCATATCATCTGGAATTCTTATAACTGTTCAGTACCACCGGTACCGGTGACCATACATACTGCGAATACCAGTCAAGCAACTGTTGTTGAGGAAGCTACAAGCTTCAAGCTGCAAGCTGCAAATCGTGTGGAAGAGGACTTGAAAGTGACAGTGATGCCGAATCCGACTCGTACTTACTTTACATTGAAGCTGGAGAGTAAACAGGATGCACCGGTGATGCTCAGAGTGATGGATGCTTCCGGACGTGTGGTGGATAGCAAAGCCCAATTGGGATCGAATAGTACGGTACAGATCGGCCATGCTTATCAAACCGGTAATTACTTTGCAGAGTTTACACAAGGAAATCGTAGAAAAGTAATTCAATTGATCAAGATGAGATAAGTAAAACCATTCTATATCATTTCGCCCTGTAACCCTGACAGCCCGCTTCATTTGGAGCGGGTTTTTTTTCTAAAATACTGGATCAAAAGCAATTATATATAAGTATTAGATTTTGATGTAATTCTTCTACAGCGCATAAAAATTTTATTTAATCGTTATATTTATGCAACGTTTTGATCATTTGCGCTGCCTTCATTTTAAGCGCATTAAAGAAAACTTATGAGAAAATTGTTTTTACTGCTTGTCGGCGGTACGCTATTCCTTGCATCTGCTGCTCAGGATACTGCGGCTATTTACTTGAAACTTCAGGAAATAGCTGTCATTGATCAAAAAGTCATGATGCCTATGCGCGATGGTATCCGATTGGCAACCGATATTTATCGTCCGAAAGGCAATCAAAAAGTTCCCATTGTATTTTCTAAAACACCCTATCAATTTAATACCTGGGTTGATGGTAAAATGACCACCCGCACTTTAGAAGAAGCTTACAACGCTGTTTCACGCGGCTATGCCTATGTAGTTCAGAATGAGCGAGGCCGCTACTTTTCTGAAGGTGAATGGAATATTCTCGGTGCCCCCATCACAGACGGTTATGATGCATTTACTTGGATGGCCGCCCAGCCCTGGAGCAATGGTAAAATTGGTGTGATCGGCTGTTCTTCTACCGCTGAGTGGCAAATGGCGGTTGCTTCACAAAACCATCCTGCACTGGCTGCCATGGTAGCACAGGGTTATGGTGCGGGTATTGGTCGCGTGGGTAAGTTCATGGAACAAGGTAACTGGTATCGGGGCGGTGCCGGACAAATGCTCTTTACCGCCTGGTTATACGGTACACAGAATGATAAGTTCAAACCTACATTCCCAAAGACCGTACAACAAAAAGACTTACAGCGCTTACAACGCTTTTATGATATGTCTACAGAAATGCCAAGGGTTGATTGGTCGGTAGGATTGCGTCATCTTCCATTACAAGACATCATTAAAAATGTAAAAGGACAAGAAGGTGTATATGAAGATATGATTCGTCGCAAACCCAATGATCCTAAATGGTTCAAAGGTGGATTGTATCATGATGATATGCCATTGAATACACCGGCTTACTGGTTTGTTTCCTGGTATGATGTGTCTTCTGCACCCAATATTGCACTCTTCAATCATGCTCGCAACAGTGCGAAAGACAAAGCCATTGCCGATAATCAGTATCTCGTCATCGCACCGGTATTACATTGCTCTTATAAAAGAGCTACAGAGAATACGGTTGTAGGAGAAAGAAGTGTAGGTGATGCGAGATTGAATTATGATGAATTGACCTGGGGATGGTTTGATATGTTATTGAAAGGAGAGCAAAATGATTTCAAACAAAAGAATCCACGGGTACGCTACTATACCATGGGTAGCAACAAATGGCAACAATCAGAAACTTTCCCACCTGCCGGAGCAGAAATGCAGTCTTTCTATTTAAGCAGTGCAGGCAAAGCCAATACCAGAAATGGTGACGGACAATTATTAGCAGCACCACCCAAAGAAAACAAACCCGATGCATTTCAATATGATCCCATGAACCCGGTGCCGTCGTATGGTGGTAATGTTTGTTGTACAGGAAATGCCGTGCAAGGAGGTTCTTTTGATCAATCAACGATGGAGTTGAGAGATGATATCCTGGTGTACACTTCTGATGTATTAAAAGAGGGGGTAGAAATAACTGGCTTTATTGAATCAACACTTTATGTGTCTTCTTCGGGTCCGGATACGGATATTACCATTAAGTTGATAGATGTATATCCTGATGGTAAAGCATATAACCTCGATGAAACCATTCAGCGTTTGCGTTACAGAGAAGGATATGATAAAGAAGTATTCATGGAGAAAGGGAAAGTGTACAAAGTAGATCTCACGCCGATGGTAACAAGTAACTATTTCGCACCCGGGCATCGCATTCGTATTGAAGTATCGAGCAGTAATTTTCCTCGCTTCGACAGAAACATGAATACAGGTGGTAATAATTATGATGAAACAACGGGTATGAAAGTGGAGAATACAATTCATCATTCCACACAATATCCTTCCGTCATCAAATTACCCATCATTAAAAAATAGTCTTTACATCCAAGTTTTATATAACCATTTCGAAAACCCAATTATTCACAAACAAAATGCTGAGTATGCAGAAACGTTATCTACTGAAAACGCTGCTTCTATTGTTCTTCTTTATGAAGATGATAGATGCAGGTGCCCAGGGGTTCACAGCCTCGGGTACAGTTAAAGAAAACGTAACAGGGAATCCACTTGCAGGAGTATCTGTTACCATCAAGGGCACCAAACAGGTGGCCACTACCGACGCGAGCGGTAATTTTTCTATTAAACCCACCGGCAGAACCGCGGTGCTGGTACTAAACTATGTTGGTTATAAAACAGCAGAAGTAAGTGTATCGGCAGACAGACCTACTGTGAGTATCATGATGGAAGAAGAGATCAATCCACTGAAAGAAGTGGTTATTACAGGTCTGGCTTCTTCGATCAAACGTTCCAACCTTGCCAATGCAGTAACTACGGTTTCTGCGCGTGACCTCACGGGTACTACGCAGATTCAAACCACAGATGGTGCGCTGTATGGTAAAGTTCCCGGCGCAACCATTCGTATGAACTCCGGTGCTCCCGGTGGTGGTATCAACATTCAATTACGTGGTTTATCTAGTCTTACTCAGGCTTCTGCACCACTGATTGTATTGGATGGTGTGTACATCAGCAATGACTTTCAGCGTACAGGTCGTGCATCGGTAACAGGTGCAGGTGCTGCGAATCAGGATGATGGTGCCAACCGTTTGGCTGATATCAACCCGGCTGATATCGAAAGCATTGAAGTATTGAAAGGTCCATCAGCTGCCGCCATGTACGGTACCCGTGCGAATGCCGGTGTATTGGTCATCAATACCAGAAAAGGTGTTGCAGGAAAAACAACCATCAGCTTTGCACAAGACATCGGTTTTGCAACACCATTGAAGTTAATGGGTGTTGACAACTGGAGCGAAGCAAAGATCAACACTTTCTTCCCCGTTGCCAGAAGACCGATTGAATTAACACGTTATCAGAATGCAGTAGCTAACGGTACTTTTATTGACTATGAAGATTATTTCTACGGAAATACAGCTACCCTGCTGAATAGCCGTTTGAGCCTTCGCGGTGGTGATGAAAAGACCAAGTTCTTTATTTCCGGTTCTATGACAGATGAAGGTGGTACGGTGAGAAGAACAGGTTTTGAGCGTCAGTCTGTGCGTGCAAATATTGACCATAAACTGACCAAAGACATCACACTGAGTGTTAACTCTAATTATAGCCGTAGTAATACCAATCGTGGTTTTACCGGTAACCAAAATAACTCAGGTGCGAGTATTGGTTACAATATTGCTTATGTACCGAATTATTTTGATCTGCGACCAGTAAATGGTATTTATCCTACCAACCCGTATTTCGCAGAGAATCCGGTGGCGGTAACAGATAAAGGGATCAATAACTCATTGGTAAACCGTTTTATTCAATCATTCGGATTGGATGTAAATCTGTTGCGTACTGAAAAATCACAATTGAAATTCAAACTGAATGGTGGCTTGGACTTCTTCCAGAATTCTACCAAAGTGTATCTACCGGATGATTTACAGTTCCAACGTGGACAGGCAAATCCGGGTGATGTGTTGGTAGGTAGACAACAAACCATGAATACCAATTTCCAAGCTGCGATGGTATATAACTGGGAAGTGAAGAAAGTAAGCATGTCTACCCAAGCCGGTATGGTTCGTTTGGATTTTAAAAACGATGGACTCTTTAACCGTGGTCGTGGTTTGGCGCCCGGACAATCTAATATCAAACAAGCTACCGTACAAGAAGTAGAAGCACAGTTTGAGAATTCTCAAAGAGATGTCGGTATCTTCTTACAACAAGAAGCAAATTTTGAAGACAAGATCATTGGTACAGTGGGTATCCGTTGGGATAAATCCAATACCAATGGAGATCCAAATAAATACTATGCATTCCCGAAAGCGTCATTGGCGGTGAACCTGACTAATTTTGATTTCTGGAAATCACGCACCATTACACAGTTGAAACCACGTGTGGCTTATGGTCAAACAGCGGGTCCTGTACCTTTTGGTGCAACCTTTACTTCACTGGGTGGTGTGAACATTGGAGGGTTATTGGGTTCAACAGTAGCGGTGAACGTGGGTAACCTCAACGTTAGACCTGAAAGAGCAGAAGAAATTGAATTTGGTTTGGATGCGGGCTTCTTCAATAACAAAATTTTGTTTGAAGGAACTTACTATATCAAAACTACCAAAGACAACTTGCAGCCATTGAACCTTTCTCCTTCAACAGGTGTAGCAACTACACTGAGTAATGAAGCTGAAATGAGAAACAAGGGTATTGAGTTGGCTTTATCCGGTACGGTGATCCAAAAAGAAAAGATCAAGTGGTCAACTCGTTTGATGTGGTGGAAGAATGATGTAGTGTTAACCAGACTGGGTATTCCTTCTTATACAGCAGGTGCTTTCGGAGCCGGTTTAGGTACTTTCCTCTACCAGCAAGGTGTAGCGCCTACTACCATCGTAGGTACACCGGCAGTTTCTCCGGGCGTATTTACAGTGTGGGGTAATGCACAGCCAGACTGGACTTCATCATGGTCTAACAACATTACTTTCCTGAAGAATTTTGATCTGAATTTCTTGATGGAATATCGTAGTGGTGGTGATAATATCAACCTGACTTCATTCCTCACCGATGGTGGTGGTACTACCAAAGGCTGGTTTGAGGATGATAACAAAGATGGTATCCCTAATGGACGTCAGCGTCCGCCTGCACCTTATAACAATGCAGGTCGCTGGGTACAGGACGCAACCTTCCTGAAAGTACGTGAGATCGGTTTGTACTATACCGTTCCAAAAGAATTCTTAAGTCGTACATTCGGAAGAGTGATTCAGCGTGCTAAGGTTGGTTTCTCCGGAAACAATGTTTTCTTGGCTACCAAGTATCAGGGTTATGATCCTGAAACATCCACCTTTGGTGCACAAGCTGTTGCCAATAACGTAGACGTGGCTCCTTATCCAACAGCCAGAAGATTATTCTTTCACTTACAAATTGACTTCTAAATCTCAAATACATGAAATGAGCCAACAGAGCGTTTGATATTGAGATGATTGAATTTTTTTGGCGAATTCCATGTGACAATAATTACAATAAAATTACACACATGAAAAAGCTTCAAATACTATTAATAGCGGGTGCTGCAGCATTTCACTTTGCATGTAACCCACTGGAAGTAAAAGAGCTGGTTGACCCAAATAACCCAAGTGAGTCGAGTGTGTTGAACAACGCTACTCGTCGCCAGGTGCAGTTTCTGGTAACCGGTTTGGAACAAAGACATAGAGGATATGTCACCAATATATCTCAGGCGTGGAATACTTTCGGAAGAGAAACCTGGTATCTCAATGCATCCGACCCTCGTTTTCAAACCGATTGGTTAGGTCAGGCAGGTCGTGTACCTGACGCTGCCTACTTCGGATTTGGTGCCACCGGTGGTGGATCTTATGCAACACCGTATCAGTGTATCAAACAAGGATATGTACTGATTGATGCTGCAAATAATTCAGGTGAATTGTCTGCGCAAGAAAAAAGAGCCGTGGCCGGTTTTGCTAAAACCATCATGGCCTATCAGTTCATGATTCCTGCTAACTGGCAATATGAAAATGGTATCCGTACAGATGTAAAAGACCCATTAAAGCCCGGTGGTTTCAGGTCTTATACTGCCGCGATGGGTTTTGTGGATTCATTACTGAATGCGGGATATGATGATCTGAATAATGGCGGTACTACTTTTCCTTTTACACTGACAGCAGGATTTACCGGTTTTAATACCATTGATGGATTGAAAAGAGTGAACAGAGCAATCGCAGCACGTTGTGCAGTATATCGTAAAGACTGGCAAGGCGCGTTAACTGCATTGAATCTCTCTTTCATGAATCTTACAGGTGCGTTAGGTGCGGGTCCTGCACATACATTTGGTGCACCACCCGATGCATTCAATCCATTGTTCTATGTATTGGATGCAAATATCAACACCATCATCGTTGTGCATCCTTCTGTTTTGGCAGATGCTACACCGGGTGATGCACGCGTGGCCGCCAAATTCCACCAGCGGGCTACTCCTGTAACTATTACAACAGATGCAATGCCATTGGTAGGTACTCATCAGGATAAAAGATGGGCAAGCAATACCTCACCCATACCATTTATTAAGAATGAGGAATTGATCTTGATCAAAGCGGAAGCGCATGCTCAACTGAATCAAACGACTGATGCAGTAAATGCGATCAATATCATTCGAAATGCAGCGAACATTGGTAATTATGGTGGTGCTACTACACAGGCGGCATTGATCAATGAAATATTATACCAGCGTCGTTATTCTCTGTGGGCTGAACCATGGGGTCACCGCTGGATCGATGCACGCAGATATGACAGACTGAATACCATCCCTACATCATTTGATCAGGGAACCATCTTCAAACAATTCCCTCGCCCACAATCAGAGATCAACTGGGATCTGTATGCGGGAGGATAGGATTAGTCCATGGACCATGGCAAATGGTTAAAAAGAAAGAGGCAGTATCAAAAGTCTGATACTGCCTCTTTCTTTTACTACGGACTATTAGCTATAAGTCATCAGCCATAATCTATGGACCATGGTCCATCCACTAATTCGCATCCCACCACAACCTCGTAGTCAAAGCACCCACATTAGGTGTTTTGCTGTTTCTTGTTTTTTCACTGGAAGGGTAATCCAGTCTTCTGATGGGAGATGTAAGAATAGCTCCTACCGGTAATTGAAAGCCGGTATATGCATAATTAAATCTTCTGGCATCATCAAACGTAACCGGAGAAAGGAACAAGGCTTTGTATTTTTCTTCCAGAATCCTGGCTTGTGTTAATGCACCACTTCCTACGCCTACCGTTGCTCTTAAGAGATAAGCATCTCTATCTGTTGCGCTTACTCCTATCTTATTCATATTCGCTCTGATACCTTCAAGATAAGCAGTATAAGCCCTTGTTGGATTCGCAGCTCTTAGCGCAGCTTCTGCCTCGATGAATTTTACTTCTTCATAGGTGCTTACAAAAAGCGGAGAAGCATCACCACTATAAAAACCGGCTAATACAAGATAACATTCATCATTGGTGGTTCCTGTACCTACACGCCCCACACCATTACGCGTTCCTCTGTAATCATTGAAGCGAGTAAGATTGGTAAGTCTGGGTAAACGCGGATCCTGCGATGCTGTATTGGCATTCATGGAATTGTTGATGAACTGTGTACTCAACCAACCATCCAATACCAATCCGGCTTGGTTTCTGGCAACCTGTGCCCATGGATTACGCAAGGTAAAAACAGTGACCCTTGATTCCATATTGTTATTGGTGTAGGCACTGTCTACTGCAGATAAAACTGCTGTAGCGCTGTATCCTGTTGTCTTAGACAACTGTTGTAACAGTCTTGCTTTAATGGCATAGGCAGTTCTGATCCACCAAATTCTGTTGGTGGTATTCCAAGCGGCAGAACTAGCTGCTGCATTACCATGCATAAAATCTGCAGCAGGTGTTACGCTAACAGTAGGTGTTTTGCGTAGTTCGGCAATACCCTCATCCAATAAAGTAATACACTGTGTATGCAATTGTTGTGCGTCATCAAACTTAGGCGTTAAGTTGTCTCCTTTAAAAGCTTCCGAGAAAGGAACATCACCCCATAAATTGGTTGTTAAACTCAAGTTGATCGCCATCATCACTTTTGCCATACCCAAATGTGCAGAGCTGTTCAATTTAATAGACAGTTCCTGTAAGTCATAGAGGTCTGTCATGTTATCATACAAGTTTCTCCAAAGCGTACTATAGTCAACACGATCATAAATATCTGTTGGACTCGATGCATTCGGTGAAGCGAAGTATTGTACATAATAATTAGGACCTGCATTGGCAACACGAAATACATTCAGTCCGGTATTCTGTGTAGTAGCTGCCAACAAACCATTGATAGGTGCTTCCGTAGGTCTGTTGGGGTCGTTATTGATGTCTAGATATTTCTTACAACTACTGCCGATGATTGTTACTGCCAGTAACAAACAGCAGAGAAGTTGATGGGGATTGATACTATATTTTTTCATGATCTTCAAGTTTGGGTGTTAGAAATTAACATTCAGTGTCAGGAAATAACTGCGTACACCCGGATAAGTAAATCCGGCAAAACCATCCGCATTGCTGTCTGCACTTGTTGAACTGTTTTCAGGATCAAAACCTGAATACTTGGTCCACAATAAAAGATTGTTTCCCGTTAAGGTAACAGAAGCATCTTTTATGAAGTTTTGTTTTTTGAAAAGTTTAGCAGGTAAACGATAAGATAAACTCAACGTACGTAAACGAGTCCATCCCGCATCTTCCACAAAGTTTTCAGTAACACCTCTATGAATATTTCTGTAGAAACCATCACCATAGTTTCTTCCATCAGGTCCTACTTGTTGTCCTAACCAAACCGTTTGTGTATTGGCAGCACCGCCGGCAACTACACCCGGGAAAACACGTGTGCTATTACGATCTTCTGTGTATTTAGCAATACCAAAAGCACTCATGAAATTTCCCAACTGATTGAATCGCTGAAAACCACTTCTGATATCAAATAATACAGAGAGTGTGAGGTTTTTATACGTGAAACTATTATTGATACCCCAAATAGCACGCGGTTGTGAGTTACCCAATAAACGTTGATTGGTTACATCACGAATAGGAAAACCGGCACCGGTACCGGTGGTAGCAATCAACATGGGAAGATCTCTGCGCAATGTAATTCTGTCGTCTGGGGCGGTTCCATAAAAACGCTGATAACCGATACCATATAAACCACCAACAGGTTGGCCCACTACCCACCGCTGTGTAGCACCGCTGTTGAGATAACCAAACTGACTTCCAATCACAATATCAGTTAAACCCGGAGCCAAGCTAATGACTTTATTGCGGTTACTGGTGAAGTTCACACTCGCATCCCAAGTAAAATTATTCGTCTTAACAGGTGTACCATTCACTACCAGTTCAATACCCTTGTTTTCAATTTCACCCGAATTCAAAATGAAAGAATTAAATCCGGTTGTATTCGGAACCAATACCGGGTTTACTACGTCTTTACTGTTGATCTTATAATAGCTAACATCAAAACCAACACGGTTATTGAGGAATTGTATTTCTAAACCAATCTCACGGTTATCGGTAAACTCGGGTCTCAGTTCAGTAGCGCCTCTTACATCATCTCTGGTCCAACCAATCACATTGTTCACAGGTTGTCCAAATGCGTTGTTGTAATAAGTATTGGTAAGATAAGGCGTCACGGGTGCAATACCGATCTTGGCAAATGAGCTACGTAACTTACCATAAGAGATCCAAGAAGGTAATTCAAAATGCTGACTGAATACATAACTCAAACTGGCACTTGGATAAAAGAAGCTTTGGTTACCACTGGCAACAGAGCTCGCCCAATCATTACGTCCGGTTACAGATAGGTATACAAAATTGCGATAGCTCAAAGTAGCATCCCCAAAAACACCCATGGTTCTGAGTGCGGTTTGACGACTGTTCTGTGTTACAAATTTTGCATTGTTGAGAGAGAGTAGTGTGGGCACATCCAATTCACGACCTTCTGTTTGCTGGAAATTATAACTCTGGTCAACGAGATCATGTCCGGCTCTCACTGTTAATCCGAATTGATCACTCAAATTGAATTTACCGGTTACCAATAAATTGCTGTTGAGGATTTTATTGAGGATGCGATACTCTCCAACAAATCCCAATGCATTATCAGCAAAGTTGATGACGCCGGCACGAGGCACTTGCGCAGGTGCGGTTGCTCTTCTGCTGTCTGAGGTAAAATCATAACCAACACGATAGCTGATGTCTAACCAACTGATAGGCGCATAGTTGATGGCTACATTGGAAATCACACGATCTACTTTATCCTTGAACAAATTATAGTAGGCGCCAAAAATGGGATTGTTGTTTCCATAAGTTTTATGTGTGCCGTCTTCATTTTTATAATCACGTACATCCCATCTTGGACTCCAGTAAGTGAGACTTTCATTAAAACGATCAGCATTGTAGCGCAATCCACCGCTGCTGATATAGTTTACGGATGGGTTCAATTTTAATTGATCACTCAACTTCAAAGTAGCATTCAAGCGAGCGTTGAAATTGGAGTAGTCGGTATTCGGTAAAACACCTTTGTGTTTAAAATAACCAAAAGAAGAATTGATCAATGCTTTTTCAGTTCCACCACTGATGTTTACCGTGTTGCGATATTGATAACCTCTTTCATAGGCTCGGGCATAGTGATGGAAAAGCTGATCGGGGTGCGTAGGGTCGGCTGTTTTACCGGCAGCTACGGTTGGACCAAATGAAGGGAAGAAATCATTTCTATTGTATGTGTTGTTATAACCTTGTGTGTAGGTGGTTTGTACATCAGGAAATTTATTGACTTCTTCAGTACCCACTGTGGATGTATAACTCACTCTCATTTTACCGGTCTTGGCACTCTTAGTGGTGATGACGATCACACCATTACTACCCCTAAAACCGTATAGGGCTGTAGCTGCACCACCTCTTAAAATGGAGAGACTTTCAATGTCATCGGGATTAAGATCTGATATCCTGTTGCTCATACCTCTCAACGCAGCATTACCCCCTTCGACAACCGTACTATTGTCAACGATCACCCCATCAATAACAAACAGGGGTTGATTACTACCTAATGAGCTTTTGGGTCCGCGAATCACAATTCTGGCACCCTGTCCCGGACCGCCGCCGGTAGAATTGATCTGTACACCCGCTACACGCCCTTGAATAGCATTGATGAGATTGGGTTGCTTGCTTTCCAAGAGATCTTTATTGCTGATCTCTGTAGCTGCATAACCCAATGCTTTTTTCTGTTGCTTCACACCAAAAGCGGTTACCACCACTTCACTCATGGCCGTACCACTGCGCAAGGAAATGGAAAGATTATTGCTGGTACCCACTTCCACTTCTTTGTCTTCATAGCCGATGGCTTTGACTTGTAAGATTACTTTTCCGGAAGGAATAGCAAGTGTAAATGCGCCTTCTTCATTGGCATTGGCTCCTGTTTTGGTGCCTTTGATCAGAATACTGGCATAGGGAACGGGCTGTCCTTTTGCGTCTGCGACTTTACCCGTAATTGTGCGGTTTTGTGCAATACTAAGTGTGCTACAGAATAGCAAGCACCAGCACCACAAGTGCGGTAACAATTTTTTCATAATAGTTATTTTAGGTATTAGATAGGATAGAAAAGATACAAAAAACAGTTTAAAGGTGAATGATACCGGTATAAATTGATCCATCAGTCGAAATGCAAAACAGTAATTAATTATTTATATAAAAAGTTATGTATATCAAAATCAATGACTTATTCGGTTTCTTGCGGATTTTGGATCAAAAATCTCTAAAGGATAATTATGATAAAATAGTTGAAAGAATACGGATGAGACCGGATTGATGAAGCTGTTTTCATTAGCAATCGAAGTGTTACAATTGAAGAACCCGAATCGATGAATATTTTTTTCTTTGTTCATCCACTTTTATATTGAACTTCTAAATGCAAGGTTTGAAGCAGAAAGAACCATTAAAGATTTTTACACATCAGTACCCGAAATGGTTATTCAACCACCCACAATGGATACGTTTTATTTATCTATCCAATTATCTTACACAACTTCGAAAATGGCATATTGCAAAACGGCTAAAGCAATTATTAGCAAAAAGGGGCGACTCATTTTCGCTGCTGGATGTTGGATGTGGTGAGGGTCAATTTCTTTTTCCCTACGCCGCCACCCATACCAACAGCTTTTTTAAAGGACTGGATCGTGCAGAAAGCAATATTTCATTTTGTAAACAATATGCAAAAGTGCAGCAATACACACATGTTGTTTTTGAGCAAATAGAAATTGAATCTTTTAATGAGTCAGACAAGTATGATATTTCCTTATGCTTATCTGTTTTACCCTATTGTACAAATGATGATCTGGCGTTGGCTCAATTGTATACATCCATGAAGACAGGTGGAGAGCTTTTGTTGTATGTGCCGGTAAACAATACCATACTATTGCCTTTCTATAAGCGCATTATTAGCAAATATGATAGCTATGAAAGCATTCAGAAAAATCAAAAAATATATACCGAAGAGCGTATAAAAGAACTCTTGTATCAAAACCGTTTTACAATCACTGAAACAAAGAGCACGTATGGCTTTTGGGGTAAATTGAGTAATGAGTTATTAAATAGTCATCTTATCCTTTTTAATGCATACATACTACCCTTGAAAATTGTTGTACTGGTTTCATTGATCATTTTTTATCCATTGATATTGCTGTGTATGATACTTGACTTTCTGTTACCTGCTGTATCAGGAAATGGATGCATGATTGTTGCCCAAAAATAAAGAAGAGACAATCGATGGTTTTTTTAGAAATAGATCAAATGATACTTTCTTATCTTCAATATTCAAATTACGATCTATGAAACGATATACCAATCGTGCTTTGCTGTTTGTAATAGCAGTAGCAGCTTTTATCATTGTTAGTGCATTTTCCGTTCAAGAAAAAAATATGGCCGATCATGATGTTATCGGACGATGGGATCTTACTGTAAATATGGGTGATCGAATCGCACCGTCTTGGTTAGAGATCAAATTATCGGGGATCAAAACTTTGGTAGGACAATTTGTGGCCGATGGAGGAAGTGCCAGACCCATTGCACAAGTACATGTGAAAGAGGGAAAGATTCATTTTTCCATTCCACCACAATGGGATCGTACCGATAAAGAAATGGTACTGGAAGCAACGCTTGAAAACGATCAACTCAAAGGAACCATTCAAGCAAGTAATGGTAAAACCTATACGTTTACCGGAGAAAGAGCGCCATTGCTGAAGAGAACAAGTCCGGTGCTGTGGGGAGAGCCCATTCAATTGTTGAATAACAAAGACCTTAGTGGTTGGCATGGACAGGGCAAGAATAACCAATGGCAGAATATCAATGGTGTATTAACCAGTGCTAAATCGGGAACCAATCTGATAACGGATCAAACCTTCACCGACTTCAAACTGCATATTGAATTTCGTTATCCTGCAGGAAGCAATAGCGGTATCTATTTAAGAGGTCGCTATGAAGTGCAAGTAGAAGACAATGCCGGTAAAGAACCCTCTTCTACTTATTTCGGTGGTATCTATGGATTTTTAACACCCAATGAGATGGTGGCCAAGGCACCCGGCGAATGGCAAACCTATGATATCACCCTTATCGGTCGCAGGGTAACAGTGGTGGCGAATGGAAAACCCATTATTGTAGACCAGATCATCCCCGGAATTACAGGAGGCGCATTGGATAGTAAGGAAGGAGAGCCGGGCCCCATTATGCTGCAAGGAGATCATGGTCCGGTAGAGTATAGAAATATCATCCTTACGCCGGCAAAATAATATGGTTATCCATGTATATATAAAAACCGACTTCTTCATGAGGTCGGTTTTGTTTTGGGGATATATCGTCATTCTGCAAATAGTATTCAATTAATAAGTAACTTAATTGCAAATACAGACGATATGCATAAGAAGCTTGCCCTATGGTCCATCACAGTAGGTTTGGGTGGATTGTTATTTGGTTTGGATGTAGCGGTTATATCCGGTGCAGAACAAGCCATTCAATCTTTATGGAATTTGAGCGACTGGATGCATGGAACGGCTATTGCCATGGCATTGTATGGAACTGTTTTTGGTGCTGCCTTGGGAAACATTCCCGCCAATCGTATCGGAAGAAAAAAGACTTTGTTCTGGATTGGTATTTTATTTCTGGTCACTTCTGTTGGTGCTGCGATGGCACGGGATGTGTACACGTTTATGGTCTTTCGCTTTTTAAGTGGATTGAGTATCGGCGCTTCTTCCGTTGTGGCACCCGTGTATATCTCTGAGATAGCACCACCGAAATATCGTGGCAGAATGGTGATCTCTTTTCAACTGAATGTAGTTGCCGGAATTTTGTTGGCCTATTTTTCCAATTATTTATTACAAGGTTTGGGTGGCGAAAATGATTGGAGATGGATGTTGGGAGTGGTAGCTATTCCTTCTCTTTTATTTTCAGTGATGATGTTGTTTACACCCGAAACACCACGGTGGTTGGTATTGTATAAAAATGATGCAGCCGCAGCCAAAAAAGTATTGGCGATTACCGGTGAAGCAACCGATGCCATGATCGATGCCATTCGAAACTCAGTGACACAGGTCAAAGAATCACTGTTCTCTAAAAAATTCATGGCTCCGCTGGTATTGGCTTTTCTGATCGCTTTCTTTAATCAAATGTCGGGTATCAATGCCATTATCTATTTTGCTCCTAAAGTTTTTGAGATGGCGGGTATTGAAAGAAGTGGTGCATTGTTATCATCAGTAGGTATTGGTGTTGTGAATCTTATTTTCACCATCACAGGCTGGTACCTGATCGATCGTTTTGGAAGAAAATTATTGATGTATATAGGTTCTGTGGGTTATATCATTTCTCTTACCCTGATCGCAGTGTCTTTTAATGCGGCAGATAAAACGATGATCGTGTATTATGTGTTTCTGTTCATTGCGGCGCATGCGGTTGGACAAGGGGCTGTGATCTGGGTATTTTTATCAGAGCTATTCCCCAACTCGGTTCGTGCCAGTGGTACTTCGTTTGGTTGTTTAACGCATTGGGTATTTGCAGCATTGGTAGCACAGGTATTTCCTTTCTTTGCCGCCAATGTACCCGGTACTTATATCTTCGGATTCTTTGCATTCATGATGTTCCTACAATTACTATATGTATGGAAGATGATGCCTGAGACCAAAGGGGTTGCATTAGAAGATATGGAGCAAACGATTGTGTTACATTGATGTTCCAAACTATCTTTTGAATATTTTAAAATTACTAAAATTTTTGGCATTCGGTAACAAAGGGTTTATATTTGTACAAACAGGATAATACTATGGAAATAAGGACAGATTTATTTCTAGGCGACAGTAAAACATTACTTAAGAAACTTCCTGATAACTCCGTTGACCTCATTGTGACATCTCCTCCATACGCAGACCAGCGTAAAGGAACTTACGGAGGTATTCATCCAGATAAATATGTTGAATGGTTTCTTCCGATAACAAAGGAGCTTCTTAGAGTTTTAAAACCAACAGGAACATTTATACTTAATATAAAGGAAAAGGTTGTTGAAGGAGAGCGGAGTGTTTATGTAATGGAATTGATTCTTGAAATGCGTAAGCAAGGGTGGTTATGGACAGAGGAGTTTATTTGGCACAAAAAGAATTGCTACCCTGGTAAATGGCCAAATAGATTTCGTGACGCATGGGAAAGACTTCTACAATTTAACAAGGATAAGAAGTTTAACATGTATCAAGAAGAAGTAATGGTTCCAATGGGTGATTGGGCTAAATCAAGACTTAAGAATCTAAGTGAAACAGATAAAATAAGAGACAATTCAAAAGTGGGTAGTGGTTTTGGCAAAAACATTTCAAATTGGTTGACGAGAGATAAGGCTTTCCCTACTAATGTTCTCCATTTAGCAACAGAGTGCAGCAATAAAAATCATAGTGCTGCTTTTCCTGAAGAACTGCCTGAATGGTTTATCAAACTTTTCACAAAGGAAAATGATACGATCCTTGACCCTTTTATGGGCTCTGGAACAACAATTTTAGTTGCGAATAGAATGAAACGACACTCGATTGGTATTGATATGGTCCCAGAATATTATGAAATGGTTAAAGAACAAGTTAAACCAGTGGAATTATATTTATTAGAGCCGACAGTGAAATATGAAACAGCTAAACCTAAAAGACGTTACACAGTACGTTGAAGAAAACATAGGAACTTTTCACCAAAAAAGAATTTCTGGACTAAATGACCTAAAGCTAAGAAAGGTTTTAGGAAAGAAAAATCCATATCTTTTTAAGGCAAAATATATCCTGACTGCCCAGGATATTATAAAGAATTTGACAGATGCATTTATTTCCTCACAAGAAGAAACGATTTTTGGAGACTGGCTTGAGGGGCTTGCGATTTTTATAAATAGTAAAGTGTACGGTGGTCGTAAGTCCGGTATTCAGGGTATTGACTTAGAGTTTGACAACGATGGCGTTCGCTATATTGTAACGATAAAATCTGGCCCCAATTGGGGCAATAGCTCACAGATCGGCAAAATGAGAGCAGATTTCAAGACCGCACAAAAGACGCTTCGTACAAGCAATTCACAACTAAACATAATAGCCGTAAATGGTTGTTGTTACGGTAGGGATAACAATTCAGACAAAGGGGATTATTTCAAATATTGTGGGCAAAAATTTTGGGAATTTATTTCAGGTGATATAGACCTTTTCACAAAAATTATCGAGCCACTAGGACACCATGCGAAAGAACGTAATGACGATTTTATTCAATCTTATTCGCAAATGATAAATAAATTCACAAAAGAATTTGCCGAAACCTTTTGCATGAACGATGGCTCCATAGACTGGAATAAGTTGGTAAAGTTTAATTCCGCAACTTTAGCACCTTAATATTCATAAACTTTAAAGGTATAAAAATGCCACAATGCCTAATCCCAAACTGTCCAAACAACGCAACTAATAATATTGCTATTCGATTAAGACGAGAAGACACTACTGCAATATGGGCCCCAAATAGTGAAGCATTTTTATGCAATGTTCATGCTGCTCAAGGTTATATTATTAATATTGATTTTGTTCCAGTTCTAGGTCATACAATCACCACAAACGTAACTGCTGGTGGACATACAGAAACAAGAACAACTCCTATTGTAAATACACCTTAACACATTTGTAAAGCGGTGAATAATATGATGAAATAAAAACGGATGTAAATACCTTTCTACTTCTGAAAAACTTCTTCAACTTCTTATGAAGTATTATTAATACAATCTAGTTTTAGTATTTAACATAAATAATAAAAAAGCAAATAGGTCTATTCTATATCAGATTATTGTTTCTACAGGTCTCGAAAGTAATTCGATCATTATGAAATAATCGACGATACTTGTTTCACCTGGTGTTTCTCTGAATGAAAAGCATCCAATCTATTCAATATATGATATAAGGTTTCTTGTTCCTTTGTATTCAAAGGGGAAAGAATATCTTCTATATCATCTAATGTCTGCATACATGCAAAGATGATTTGCTGACCTTTTGCACTCAAAGAAAGTCTGGTGATTCTTTTATCATTTTTATCTCTTTGCTCGATCAGCCATTTACGTGCTACAAAACGTTTCAGCATTTCACTACCGGTGGTAATCTCCATTAAGTTTTGTTTTAACAACTCTGTTTTGGTCATACCGGGGTGAACCAATAAGGTAGCCAATAATGCAAATTCATCGATCGATGCAATATCGTGTTTGGCCAGCAGGTCTTTACTGGCCATTCTTAGAAAACGATACAACCTTGAAATAAAAATACCCACCATATCGGTAGAGGTCATTCTACCCGATACTTTTTTCTTCACGCTACTGTTATCCTGACGCATGGTTTGCTTAACCAATTCTTTTTCAGGAACATCGTTTTTGATCAACCATACCCCAAAATCTGTGAGCGTAGCTTTTGGGTGCTGATTTTCAAAGCGTTTCCAGAGATGTTCTATCGACTTCATGTATTAAAATTACAATTTTGGAATAATATTATTTCAATTTTGAACAATCTTTTTATTTCTTTGTCATTCGAAAATAAAAGCAAGCAATATGTTACGTCGTTTATCGCTCTTATGGATGGTTTTGGGAGCTTTGTTTCTCTCTGAAATACAGGCTCAAGGCACACAGCAGGGCAGTCTTATCGGTACGCTGATCGACAAAAATACACAGCGTCCCGTTACTGCGGCTGCGGTGTTATTATCTCCCTCCGGAAAAAATACCCTTACAGATTCAACCGGTATCTTCCGATTTACCGGTCTTACCCCGGGCACCTATAATATCAGCATCAATGCCCTGGGATATAAACCTTTGAATCTGAATAATGTTCTCATCACCAACGGGAATATCAATGTGATCACTTTAGAAGCAGAACCAACCGCTTCTTCCTTAGCTGAAGTAACGGTTTCAGGAAGACGAGCTACTGCCAGGGCTGCCAGTATTGAAACACCATTGAGTGTTCAAAAAATGACCACAGAAGAGATCAAAAGAAACCCCGGAGGGAATTTTGATATCAGTAAAGTAATTCAATCCCTACCCGGAGTAGGCGGCGGTGTGGGTGGCGGCGGTTTCCGTAATGATATCATCATTCGTGGCGGCGCACCCAATGAGAATGTATATTATCTCGATGGTGTTGAAATACCCGTAATCAATCACTTTGGCACCCAGGGAAGTGGTGGCGGTCCCCAAGGTATTTTGAATGCCAATTTTATTGAAGAAGTAAAACTCAGTTCCAGTGCATTTGATGCGCGCTATGATAATGCGTTGAGCAGTGTATTGCAGTTCAGACAAAAATCGGGTAACGATAAGCGAACACAGGGTAATGTGATCTTAAGTGCAACAGAACTGGCGCTAACGTTGGATGGTCCCTTGGATAAGAAAACAACCTATCTCGCTTCTGTTCGAAGAAGTTATCTGCAGTTGTTGTTTCAAGCAATTGATTTACCGATCAGACCCAACTACTGGGACTTTCAATTTAAAACCACCACCAAGATCAATCCTACCACAACCCTGAGTTTTTTAGGATTGGGCGCCATTGATGAATTCAAATTTGCGGCACCTAAATCAGCTACGCCAGAAAAATTATATATCATTAATAGTAATCCCATCATCAATCAATGGAATTATACGATTGGTGCCGGTTTGAGAAAATTAACCAAGAAGGGTTTCTGGAATTTGGCATTGAGCCGGAATACATTGAATAACAATGTTGAGAAATTTGAAGACAATGAAAAGCCATCTCCTGCCACACAGACTTTATTAACGGATAGTCGCGAAACCGAAAATAAATTGCGTTGGGACATGACCACCAATACTGCTACCGGATGGAAGATCAGTTATGGTGCCATGGCACAATACGTGGATTTTAATAACGATTTCAATAATCTGTTCCGAAAAGAACTGCGCGATCAGAATGGTAATATCATTCAACCGGAACAGAGAATTATTGCCAATAGTAATACAGACTTTATTAAATACGGAGCTTTTATTCAGGGAAGTAAAAAGATATTTCAAGATAAAGTCGCTATCAGCGCCGGTATCCGTATGGATGCCAATAGTTTGAACAACAGTGAATCCAATCCATTGCAACAATTATCACCAAGGGTATCGCTCAGTTATGCTATTGCACGTACCTGGAATATCAATGCCAGTATCGGACGATATTATAAATTGCCATCGTATACCCAACTTGCTTTTAGAAGTGGCGGCGTTACGAATCCGGGTAATTATATACAAAGCACACATTATGTTGCCGGGGTTGAATACATTCCCAACAGTACCTTTCGTTTCACTGTAGAAGGCTTTTACAAGAACTACACAGATTATCCGGTGAGTGTATTGGAAGGCATTAGTTTAGCGAATAAGGGAACGGAGTTCGGTAGTATTGGTAATGAAGCAGTGACACAATCAGGAAAAGGAAGAGCATTTGGTATGGAAATTTTCATGCAGAAAAAACTCACCAAACGATTCTTTGGCATTCTTAGTTATACATTATACAAATCTGAATTTACCAACAGTAATGCTGTGTACTTACCGGCAGGTTGGGATAATGGACAACTCCTCAGTATCACCGCAGGTTATAAATTACCACGCAACTGGGAATTGGGTATCAAGTTCCGTTACCAGGGTGCTGCGCCATTAACACCTTTTGATCTGACAGCTTCTCAATTGAATTACCTAAGTGTGGGAACAGGTATTTTGGATTATAGTCGATTTAATGTGAATCGTTTACCTGCTTTTCATTCCAGTGATATTCGTATTGATAAAAAATGGAACTATCGCAAAACAACACTCAATGTGTTCATTGATATTACCAATTGGTATGGTTCTAAGATCAGCGGCATACCTCAATATACTTTCCAGCGAAATGCAGATAATACCGCATTCCTAACCACCAACGGACAACCCATCGCACCCAATGGAAGTAATGCGATACCCTTGATATTATCCAATGCCGAAGTACAAATCACACCCACTTTTGGTTTGATAGTAGAATTTTAAAAAAAGAGGTGGTATCAAACTTATGATACCACCTCTTTCTTTTACCATGGACCATGAACTATCGACCATGGTCTATAGCTATCACCCATCTCAAGAATCTCTCTACGGCCTCGCATAAGCCAACCGCATGACCCTTTCCGCCAGATAATACCCATCAATACCCAATGAAGTAATCGATTGATATTTTTCTAATGGAAGAAATCCATCTGCTTCTCGATCATCTTTTTCCAAATAAACAGATTCGATATAACCGGTCACCAAAAAAGTGCCATTACTGGGAATGGGAATGATTTCAGAGAGTGAGAGTTGGTATTGAATATGACTGTCTTTTACAAATGGAGCTATACAATCTTCTCGCCATAACATATCTAAACCTACTGCTTCAAACTCATTGACGGATGCGTCATATTTCGCGCTGGTTTGATGTGCCTGTTCAATGATACCGGGATGAATATGATTCATGGTGTACACGCCTGTTTCTTCTATGTTTCGAATGGTATCCGGTGCTGCAGCTTTGGGTCTGTTGATAAAGCCAATCATGGCAGGATCGGCACCCAAGTGAACAATATTGCTGAAGATGGCCAAATTCGGAATTCCATCATTACTTTTTGTACCGATCAGGCAAACACTTTTGAATCCGCTTAAGCTATTGATAAAATTGGCACGGTAAAAACGGTCCCAGGATTGGATAGACGCTTTCGTAATCGTTATCATGATCTATTTGTATTCTTTTTTACGCAAATGTTCATACATATCACTCATTACCTCTAGATGTGGTGCGGTTAGAATGGCGATACCTACAAAAAAGAAAAATAAAAATACAGACTCGGTTTGTAAGTAGGTTGCTAGAAAGGTCAATACACCGATTCCTATGAAAGCAAGCAACGAAAAAGGAATACATTTTTGTAACAGATGCGTAAAGCCAATGTGTTCAGATTCTGAATTTGAAAGGTGTTGTCTGATATTTTCCAGCGACTGGAATGAATGCCAGCATCCAAAATAAAAGGCAAAAGCCAAGGGTAATGGAAGACAGATGATGATTCCTAAGATCAGCAGGGTTCTAAAAGCAATGTTCACATATCTCTGTAGTGGTAATCTGTGCGATCGATACTGCCCAATAAAATTCAAGATCAAAAGAGCGAAAAGGATGAGTATGATAAGTGTTGAATGGAGCGGTTTAAAAATAGCCTTTAGTAAGAATGTATTTTCTTTTTCAATGATCTTGAGGATAGCTAAAACCTCTTGTGCGTGAGTCAATAAAAGCACAAGAACGATCAATAATCCATAGTTTGTTTGTAAAACGATGGCTGATCTTTTGTGGATGGAAATGGGGAGTGGTAGATCTGTTTCTCCAAAATGAAAAGCAGATAAAACAATAAATAACAGTAAAGCAAATGATGGGAAAAAATACCAGCAGATCCCATACAATGCCATCCTCGATACATACGTAAGATAAAATCGTGTATTTGAAAAAGAATGATTTTGAAGGTTGCTGTTTTGTTTGGCAACTATATGATCCAAAGCTCCGTGTGGTATTCCGGCTATTAAAATGGTAGCAGCAAAAAAGATCCATTGAATGGTTTCCGGTACCGGCATGATACAGTTAGTCCATAGTACAAGTAGAACTCCTGCTGAGAGTAAAACCCTACTTATGGTTGTGTTGCTGGTATATTGTTGTAAGGAACTGGCTTCCATAAATCTGGGATCGTTAGGAGAAATGATTTTTTAGGTAATTGAGCAAACAAGGTTGCCTCTTGCCAAAGATTGGTATCCTCATCTAAAAATTGAAGTATACGATGGAATGAAACGTTTTCAAATAAGCGTTCTAATATAAATAGAGCTTTTGCCGGATTTTTTTGAATGATCTGTAACAGTAAACGATCATAAAATTGGAAACGATTTTTTCTAAAATTAAAAATCGGTTTGCCGGTTAGAACTTGAGCAGCCAGTTGTTGACTGTCTTTTAAAATTCTATTGAATGCGTACCCTGTTGTTGGTTTTACCATACCGGAAGCTGTTCCAATAGCAATAGCTCCTTCATTCGTAAATCTTTTAAAAATAAAGTCGGTCATTGGTATGATCGCTTGCTCGTATTTGGTGATCTTGAATGAAGTGTTGAAATTTTTTTCTACGAAGTCTTTGAGCGTAGTTTCAAAATATTGTTGATCGAATGGCTTGTCAGTGAAACTGGTAAATTCTATCAATGCTGTATTTCCTGAGAATGGAAGTGTGTAAATAAAACTGACTCCTTGCTGCTGCGCGGTTCTGAAATCCATGAGTGTAGCAGCTCTTTCATTGAAAACTTCTTTTTCTGTTTCAATCTGCCAGCCATAAAACTGTTGTTGCAAGTAAACACGAGCATGTTCTGCAACCCTTTTATGATCCCAAGAACTGGAGAAAACATGTTGAGCAAAATAGCTTTGTTTATTTGTGCTCACATAAAAGCCCTGCTCTTCCTTTTTTGTAAATAATACTTGCTCCTCTGAATAGTGTATTTGTGGATTTTGTTGGATCAAGGTAAAATGAAAATCAAAAAAATCAGAGCTATGGATATGTCCATAGACATAAGGTGCTATGGCATGTGTTTTATATTTAGAGCTTGTGCCAATCGATAATTGATCCCATTGTTTGCTGATGAGGTGTTGGTAAGGATGTAAACCGGGTTGAAACCAAAAACACCATGTTTTTAATTGTTGGATAGATTTTCCATCATCCAATAAAAGAATACTTTGACCACTGTACATAGGATGATATAGCAATGCTCGCATCATTTGCATGCCTGCACACCCCGCACCAATAATGATGATATCGTATTCTTTTGTCAACATAGCAAAACGGGTTGCAGTTTTTATTGACTGCAACCCGTTGATCAATGTATCGATTAAGCTTTTTCTTCGCTTCTGCTGAGTGCATAGATCACAAGACCAAATCCGATCTTGTTGATGGCATCCGCAATATTGTAAACGATATCCATAGAAGCTTGCGCAGCTTTTGGATCGGTTACTAATTGCATACCAAATAAACCACCTTGGGTACCCAGTATGTAGCCTAATGGGTAAATAGCCCAACCTACCAATACAAACCAAGCCAATACTTTATTGGCTTTTGCAACAGCAGGACCAGCACTACCGGCTAGTTTAGCTACATCTCCAAACCAGATCAAGTAAACAATGTAGAAGTAAGCAATACCACTAATGGCACCCCATACCCAGCTTTGAGTTTCCGTACCATAAATGGCTTCGCCAATATAACCGGTAACCAACATAACCAGTGATGCAAAAATGAGTTTCCATAACAATCCTTGTGTAGCACCCACTTTTTTAGTGATCAGGTAAAACTCAACACACATCAGAGGTACTGTAAGAATCCAGTCTACATAACGAAAGAAGGTAGGTGATTCTCCGGTTTCCAGATTGTAGCCGCGCATATAGTAATAATGCACTGCCGCAATAAATGTAATTAAACCGGATACCAACAATGACGTTCGCCATTTTTTATCCGTATTGTTCAATTCAAAAAAGAAAAATACCGATGCGGCCATCATGGCCATTGTACCGATGAAAAAAGTGAATGCAACATAATTGTCACTTGCAATGACCGTTGCATTGAGCAGGTTTTGTGGCATAATAGAAGTTTTGGTGAAAAAAATTTGTTTAACCGTTGAACGGATTAGATTAAACAAGAATTTTTTTAAATTGGTTCAGACCCTTGCCGCACAAGGGTTTCAACGCATATCAAAAAATCATTGTTTCGTGGATTCTTTTGTCGAGTTATTACATTGATGATTCAACAAACAGACGTAAGCCGGTTTTGAAAATTTTTTTTAGAAAAGGGAAAATTTTTTCGACTCTTTGACCAAAAAGTAAATTTTTAAGACCGTTAAAGGCAGCAGATTAAACCCCTTTCACGTTCTTAGGTCTGAACAATATATATTTAAGCGAATGAAGCATCATTATATCTGGATACTTTTCTTAGTCCTAAGTGGATGTTCAAAAGAAACACCCACTGATATAACAACACCCAATAATAGTAGCTTGTATTTTCCATCTGTGAGTTCTTGGGAAACAATAACACCCACTTCTCTCAACTGGAATACAACCGCTTTGAATGATGCATATACGTATCTACAACAAAAAAATACCAAAGCATTCATCATACTTAAAAATGGTAAGATCGTTGCTGAACAATATTTTGGAACCTTTACCGCAGATAGTAACTGGCAATGGGCTTCTGCAGGAAAAACCATGACCGCCTTATTGGTGGGTATTGCACAAGAACAAGGCCTACTCAATATCAATAACAAGACTTCTCAGTATTTAGGTACCGGATGGACTTCCTTACCACTTGCGAAAGAAAATTTGATCACCATCAAGCACCAGTTGAGTATGACCACGGGTTTGGATGATGCTGTTACAGATAATCATTGCACTACACCAGTTTGTTTGCAGTATAAAGCAGATGCAGGTCAACGTTGGGCATACCATAATGCGCCTTATACTTTATTGGATCAAGTGATTGAAAAAGCGAGTGGACTTTCCTACAACCAATACTTCCAACAAAAAATTCGGGATCGGATTGGTATGAATGGACTTTGGATCAAGTTAGGCTATAACAATGTGTATTTCAGCAATGCCAGAAGCATGGCCCGTTTTGGATTGTTGTTATTGGCAAAAGGAAAATGGAATGGTACACCGATTCTTAGTGATACGAATTATTTAGCTGCACAAATCAATAGTTCTCAAACCATCAATCCATCGTACGGATATTTAACATGGCTCAATGGTAAGAGTAATTACATGTTACCAACACTTCAGTTTAGTTTTAACGGAAACCTTGTACCGAATGCACCTTCAGATTTGTATGCTGCTTTAGGGAAAGACGATCAAAAAATATATGTAGTGCCCTCACAAGGATTGGTGGTGATACGCATGGGTGAATCGGCCGGACAATCACAATTGGCGCTCAGTAGTTTTGATAATGAGTTATGGGGTAAGCTAAAAGCTGCCGGGGTTTTTTAACCGAACCCAAATCAATGAACCCGGCTCGGGAATATTTTCTTGTGTATGTATTACAATAGTGTAGTCGCCATGTTTGGCTGTTACAGACCAATAAGAACCACAGAATAATACTTTTTCTACCACACAATCCATAGCATTTGTATGATCATCTGTAATGATCAGCTGCTCCGGTCGTATACAAATAGTAGAAGAGGTATTATCGATATTCCAATAAGCTTTGAAAGGATCTTCTAATAATGTATAGGCACCAAAGAGTCCGGCAACATAAGCGTTGACGGGATGATAGTAGATTTCTTGTGCTGTGCCCTGTTGAATCAGTTGTCCATTTTTCAATACTAAAATGCGATCTGCCCAACTCAAGGTATCAACAGGGTCATGTGATACCAATATGCAAGTTGTTTTTAATTGTTGACTGATGGCATGTATAACAGTATTGATGATCTGTTTGTGAGGGATATCTAAATTGGAGAAAGGTTCATCCAATAACAATAACTGAGGTAAACCCACTAATAATTTAGCCAAAGCAATTCTTTGCCGTTCGCCCCCCGAGAGTTCATCATTTTTTCTTTGCAGTAAATGATCTACCTGACAAACCTTATACAATTGTGCAGCGGATTCCGGTGACAATTCATTTCGATAACTCAATAATTCATGCACTTTATAATTATTCCGCAGTTCATAATGCTGAGATAAATAAGCGATGCCGGGATGTCCGGGTAGCAAAGTAACAGGCGGACTCCAAACTCTTTCCCGATTGAAATATACTTTACCGCTATCGGGGGCAATATGTCCCGCAATGATTTTAAGCAAAGTACTCTTCCCTGATCCTGTTTCTCCTACAATGGCTAGTTTTTGTAGTGCAGGTAATTGAAAGCTGGTGGGATGAAGTATGAGTTGATTGGCTTCAATCTTACTGATATTGTCAACTTGTAATAATATATGCGGGTGAACCGTTTCCTGCTGCACGATGAACTGATTGTGAATGCGTCAAAGGTAATGATGAAAACGGAACCGTATTATGAATGTGTGGCTCTTTGTAAACGATCATTGATCGATCTTCCTAAACCCTTATCAGGAAAACGTTCTGCGATGATGATATCTAGTTGGTGATGATCCAATCGATGCATGGCTGCATATAAATTGGATGCAGCTTCTTCCATCGATCCACTTACAGATAAGGTTTCAATAACAGCAGCCTGATCACTTGTATGCGCATGATCAAACAACATCAACCCAATTTTTTTACCGGTATTTTCAGCGATACTCTTTTCAATGTCGCTGCTCAGAATGGTGGTGGTAGCAGGAGCATAATGACGCAATAACATACCGGGGGCATCCGGATTTTCTTCATTGCGAATATATTCTTGCAATGGTCCGGTTATTTTTTCAATCTCTTCAATCGCCAAAGAACCATAACGGTAAATGATGGCACCGTCTTCATTGAAACCAATGATGGTAGACTCAATTCCTTTTTTACAAGGGCCACCTTGCAGGATAAACGGAAATTCATCTTTGAAATATGCAGCAACATGTTCAGCGGTTGTTGGACTGATACTGCTGAACGGATTAGCACTTGGTGCTGCAAGCGGAAAAGGAAGTTGTTGCAGTAGTGATAAGGTTACAGGATGATTCGGAACACGAATGGCAACGGTATCTTTTCCTGCGGTAATGATATCCGGAATGGTATCTTTTTTAGGCAATAAAAGTGTGAGTGGGCCCGGCCAGAATTTTTCAGCCAATTGCTGTGCAAGAGCAGGAATCGTTGCAGCTACTTTTTCCATTTGACTGACATCCGCAATATGAACAATCAACGGATTAAATAGCGGTCTTTGCTTTACTTCATAAATACGCCTGATGGCTTTTTCGCTGAAGATATTACCCGCCAGTCCGTACACCGTTTCAGTAGGAATGGCAGCCACTTCGTTATCTAATAAGCTTTGTGCAACGAGATCGATATTTTGGGTAATAATGGGCATGGTGCTATCGGCTGCGAGCTCTGAGCTTCGAGCTGCAAGCTACAAGGAAAATTGATTCGACCCACTTTGAGCTACTAGCTGCTAGCCGCTAGCTGCTAGAAAATATAAGAGAATAACTTGAGCCCTTAAAAAATACTAGAAGCTAGCGGCTAGTAGCTAGCAGCTCAAAGCTCGTAGCTACAAACTCAACACACTATTACTCGTCCCATAACCATTCACAATTTCTCCGTCTGCTTCGGGTTCGTTGATCCATTCTGTTTCGTTGAGCAGGTAGCGGAATTCGTGTTGGGTAGACTTAGGTAATTGTACTTCTGCGGTGAAGCTGCCGTCTTTTTTCTTTTTCATGGGAATCGGATTTTTCCAATCTCCATTCAAGCCCAGAATTGCAGCGCTTTCTTTATCTTCTATTGCGAGGGTAAATTTTACTTTTGAGTAGTCTTTTGTTTTGTAGATGGTTTTCTGAATCATATTCGGTTGTTTGCTTGCCCTTAATACAAAAAGTGGGAAATGGTAACCCAAGAGAGCTGCGAGCTATGAGCTACGAGCCGCGAGCTTTTTGTTTTTTGTAAAAAAACAAATGTTTGTAAGCCACTCGTATACCAAGCTCGTAGCTCGAGGCTCGTAGCTCAAAGCTTATCTTGCTATCAACAACACAAACCCAATCAACGTAATCACTACATGTGTAATGAGCCATATTCTTTGGTAGAGCGGTCTTTTGCCGAAGGGAATTTTTGCGTTGAAGGGTTCAAAGACGGGGGCTAGTCCCCAGAAGACAACGGCGTTGCTGTAATCTTTCGTGAAGAGAAAATATATTCCTGCCAGCACGAAAACACCGTAGGCTATTTTCTCAAATTTACCGGTAACCGGTTTGGTATTGGCGGAAGCTTCCATCATTGTGTTTTATTGATTAGTTGCAACGGGATGATGAAAATTACAGGACTAGTTTTTTTCTTTGAGATCGTCAATGTTTTGCTTGAGTAGTTTCAGGTGCTGACCAAAAGCTTTATGGCTTAACCATTTGGCTAAATAATAACCTGCCGGAGTTAATACTGCTATGCAAATCAATAATGCCCAGATCATAATGGGTTTGGACATGATTTCATCGACAGATTTTTGGGCACCGGCAACACCCCCCAACATAAAACCACCGGCAGCACTTACGGGATAAATAATGAGTCCCGCCCATTTTTGTGAAGTGATCCATTGTTGGATATTGGTATAATGCCGTTGCATTTCTTCAAGTAATGAAAGTGTTTCCACATTACCATCAATGGCTTTACGCAATCGAAAAGCGCCCGCGGTAGCCCACACCGTAAAAATCAAAACTGCAGCAATACATATTTGTATTTGCCAGTAGGGGAAGAAGATCAGAATAAAAATATAGAAACAAGCAATGATGATACCCATGATACCATTGCGCAGCAAATTTTTACGAATGGTACTCAATGGATTTTTAGACTGCAGCTTATTCAATGCCTTTGGTTGTAACAAAGACAGCAATGCTTCATCGGATTGTTCGTCAATATCTCGCCATGTTTTTTCTATACTCATGATCATTGCTTTAATAAGTTGGCTAATTGTTGTTTGCAACGATGCAGTTTTACCGCAACATGATTTACGGTAATACCCAATACTTCTGCTATCTCAGGATTTTCATAACCATCTAGGTGCATGGATATCAATGCACGGTCTGTTTCCGGAAGTGTTCGGATGGCTTTTCGCAATCGTTCTACCTCTTCTCTTTTCTGTGTTTGCTCAGAAGAAGCACGATCCACTGCTTCCAAAGATTCCATATAATCGATGCGCGACGACTTTCTCTTTTGTGTTAAAATGGTGTTCAGTGAAATACGGTACAGCCAAGTGCTGAATTTAGCATCGCCCCTGAAACTCGACCATGAACGCCAGGCCTGTAACAACACTTCCTGATACAGGTCTTTCCGCTCCTCTGCATCATTGGCATAGAGTCCCACGAGCTTGTAAATAATGCCCTGGCTATTCTTGACCGCCTCTAAAAATTGCGCCTCGCTCAAATGACCGGTTTTCTAAGTAGTACAACTATGTGAGAAGTTAGTTGCAGATGTGGAGGGGAAATTACAAGAAGCTACGAGCTATGAGCTGTGAGCCATGAGCTTAATGTTAAAAAGAAGCGTAACTAACTAATTATTAATTACTTAAGAATATTCTAAGTTATACTAAACAATTAGTCCAAAGCTCATGGCTCATGGCTCGCAGCTCACAGCTCCCTCACTCCCCCTTATACAACCCCTTCTCACATGCATAGGCCACCAATCCGGCGATGCTTTTGACGCGCATTTTTTGCATGATGCGGGTGCGGTGACCTTCAACGGTTCTTTGGCTGATGAAAAGATGACCTGCTACTTCTTTACTGGTGCAACCTTTACAAATCAATTGAATGATGTCTTTCTCTCTTTCTGTAAATACCACCAGGTGATTGCGATAACCCGATTGGTATTTTTCGATCAGGTCTGTGATTTGTCGACTGCTTTCTGTACAGAAATAGGGACGATGTCCGTAAACAGATTCAATGGCTTCCACAATCTCTTTTCGTCCGGCACTCTTCATCACATAACCAATGGCACCGGCTTCCAACATTTCCATGATATGACTCTCTTGTCCAAAAACTGATAATGCAATGATCCTCGGACTACTGTGTCGTTTGGATAATTCTTTTGTAGCCATTACGCCATCCATGATGGGCATAGACACGTCGGTAATGATAACATCGGGCTGTAGACGACCCACTCCGGATAATAGATCCAGTCCATTTTCTGCTTCTCCAATGACATTGACATGGGGCACTGTTTCGAGTATTTTCTTTAGTCCTTTTCTGAAAATGATATGATCATCAGCAATCATGATCTTGATCCTCGTTTTCTCCATGAATGATAATTGATGTAAAAACTTGGGTAGGGTGCAATATGTATCAATCAAAGAAATCGGGTTGCAGTATTTCTACGGATTTTTTTGCGGTTTTTCAAAACAAATGCATTTAGAAAATAAAAAACAGTCATACTGTTTCGTAAAGCATTTATTGCGGAGCGTTGAAGTCGGAGAATAGTTCTTCCAGACTCATATTTAATCCTTGTGCGAGCGAAGCTAAAGTAGTGAGTGCAATATTTACTTTTCCTTTTTCGATGCGCTGAACATGGCTGTACTCCAGGTCACATACATGTGCTAACTGATGAATACTCAACTCTCGCTCCTTCCTTAGCTTAGTCAAGTGTGCGCCAAATGCAATTTTTAATTGATCCTTATCCATGCGCCGACAAGGTCAAGTGAATCGATAAAAAAGTTGGCATATGATTATACGCCAATCGCTTTTTTGATTATTTTTATCGACTAAATATTCTCTTATGTTGACTCCCGGCCATACATCTGTACAAAGTCTACCCAACTGTTCCAAAAAAGTAAGAGACATGATCTTGTATGTAGTTTCAAAAAAGATGGCTCAACAATTGCTTTCCACAACTCCTGAAACAGATCAGCACTATTCTTTAGAAATTTCGCAACAAAAAAAAGTAGGTACAAAGCGTATTAGAAAACTGTCGATCGTCTGATTTTTTCTATCATAGAACTTATCAACGCCCTCACCACATACCCCCTCAACTGATTAACTTGCGCCCATGCAAGATTACCTGAATGGATTGAATGAACCCCAGCGCGAGGCAGTGACACATCTCAATGGTCCGCTCATGATTGTTGCCGGCGCCGGTAGTGGAAAAACCAAAGTACTCACCACCCGCATCGCTCACCTCATGAATAATGGCGTGGATGCATTTAATATCCTTGCCCTCACTTTTACCAACAAAGCCGCTGCCGAAATGAAAGAGCGTATCGAACGCATACTCGGCAACGCTGAAGCACGTAATTTGTATATCGGCACATTTCACAGCGTATTCGCTCGTATCCTTCGCGCAGAAGCACATCGCATCGGTTATCCCAACAGCTTTACCATTTATGATACCGATGATAGTCGCTCCGTGATCAAAACCGTGGTGAATGAATTGAACCTCGACGATAAACATTACAAACCCAATGTTGTCGGCAACCGCATCTCTTCTGCAAAAAATGCATTGGTGGGTCCGGCTGAATATGCCACTGATTATTATATTCAACAGGAAGACATGCGCGCCAACCGTCCTGCCATTGCACAGATCTATGCCGCTTATGCCAGCCGTTGCTTTAAAAACGGTGCCATGGATTTTGATGATCTATTGTTGAAAATGTATGAGCTGCTCAAAGACTTTCCGGAAGTACTCCACAAATACCAACATAAGTTCAAATACATTTTAATTGATGAGTACCAAGATACCAATCCGGTACAATACCAGATCACCAAACTGTTGGCTGCGGTACATGAAAATATTTGTGTGGTGGGCGATGATGCACAAAGTATTTACAGTTTCCGCGGTGCTACCATTGAAAATATTTTACAGTTTCAGAAAGATTACGATGACGTGAAAGTGGTGAAGCTGGAACAGAACTATCGCAGCAGTCAGAACATCATTCATGTGGCGAATGAAGTGATCAAAAACAACAAAGGACAAATCCCTAAAAATCTTTGGACAGAAAATAAAGAAGGTGATAAGATCAATCTGGTGAGAACCATGACCGATAATGATGAAGGTCGTTTTGTAGCAGATTGTATCCAGGAACAAAAACTACGCAATCATTTTTACAATAAAGATTTTGCCATTCTTTATCGTACCAATGCGCAGAGCCGTTCTTTTGAAGAAAGCTTGCGCAGAATGGGTATTCCTTATCGTATTTATGGAGGCGTGAGTTTCTATCAGCGAAAAGAAGTCAAAGATTTTCTGGCTTATTTACGCGTGATCGCCAATACCAGAGATGAAGAAGCATTGAAACGCATCATCAATTATCCCGTACGAGGTATTGGAAAAACCACCATTGAGAAATGTGTGATTGCAGCCAATGAGCAGAATATCTCCATGTATGAAGTGGTTGCTCGTGCAGGTGAATTTGGTTTCAAAGCGGGTACACTGGAAGCACTGCAGAATTTTGTGACCATGATTCGCTATTTCCAAAGCATGCTCACCGGTACCAATGCTTATGATGTAGCAGTACAAGTGGGTAAGCATACCAATCTGGTAAAAGAACTTTTCAATGATAAAACCACCGAAGGACTCGCACGCTATGAAAACGTGCAGGAATTATTGAACTCTATTAAAGAGTGGACAGAAAGTCCATCCAATGAAGATGGTGAATTGGGTGACAAATCACTAGGCTCCTATTTACAGCAGATCACTTTACTGACCGATGCAGATGATGATAAAGGCGATAACGATGTAGTAAAACTCATGACCATACATGCGGCGAAAGGATTGGAATTTGAATGTGTGTTTGTAGGTGGTGTGGAAGAAACATTATTTCCCAGTGGCATGGCCATCAATACTCGGGAAGAACTGGAAGAAGAAAGAAGATTGTTCTATGTAGCCGTTACACGTGCCAAACAAAAACTATGGTTAACCCATGCCAATGCGCGTTATCGTTTTGGACAACTGGTACAGAATGAGCCAAGTCGATTCATCGAAGAAATGCCGGAACAGTATATCGATAAAACCTATGCCGGCGGCGGCGCCCGCAACCATGCCGGAAGTGATATGGGCAGCGCTTTTGAACGGATGCAGCGTGGATTTGGTTTTGGTGGAGGCAGTGCCGCTGCAGCAGAAAGAAAATATGGTCCGCCCCCGGCAAGAAAACCCAATGCAAAACCCGAATACTTACCTGTACAACCACCCGCAGCCAAAGTAGTAGCACATACGCCATCACCTAATTTTGTAGCGAGTGATACTTCACAACTACAAGAAGGACAAACAGTAGAACACCAGAAATTCGGTTTTGGTAAAGTGATGAAAATCGAAGGCTCTGCGCACAATCCTGTAGCCACTATTGTATTTGATCAGAATGGAGAGAAAAAGATTATGTTGAATTATGCGAAGCTGAGAATTGTGGAATGAAGAAACAAGAAATAAGAAACAGGGAACAAGGAAGCTACAAGCTACAAGCCACAAGCTGCAAGTTTTAACTTTATACAATTAGATCTCTTCTATAACTGAAGTCTGGCGAAAAAAAGAGTAAGAGGAGATATTGTGTGAAGAATGAGAATCAAATCAACGCCTTCACTTCTTCATTCAATATTCGAAATTCATCATTCAATATTTTCAAACCCTGCTCCAACTACCATCATCCGGAATCATCACTTGTTTTTCCAACCGGTTTTGATGGATGAGTTCTCGGAAATTTTTTCTTTTTTCCAGACAATGATTGATGGTTTCTAAATGTACCACACTGATATTGGCTTTTGTGGCTTTGCTGACTTCGAGTACATCTGTTCCCGTCATGGTGATGGCATCGCCTTGTAGAAAACGAGCACCGCCGCCATTCACAATGATATGATCGGGTTGATATCGGTCTATCACCCTTTTCACTTCCTCGCACCAAATCGTATCTCCTGCGATATACAAGGATTGTTTTTTATGGGCAATCACATATCCGGAAACCAGTCCCATTCTTTTTCCCATTTCTCCGGTACCATGTTGTCCGCCGGTTCGGGTAATGCCAATACCCTTCCATTCCATGTGTTCACTCAATGGAATGATTTCTTTGAATCCTTGTTGTTTTAATCTGTCTACATCTGTAGGCTGACAAATAATCGGTATTTCTTTGTTCAGCAAATCTCTTGCCTTTACATCCCAATGATCGGCATGTACATGTGTGAGCAGGATGGCGTTTACGGTTGCTAATTTTTTCTTGAGTTCTACTTCGTTAAAAGGAAGATCCACCATCGGTATGCGCAAACTGTTGGCAGCATTTGGAATAGGATTCATGGCATCTTTTGCACTCAGCATGGGATCTACCAAGATGTTGATTTTATTCACTTCAACAAACAGTGTAGCATGTCGCCATAACTGAAAACGAAATCTTGTTTTGTTGCCAGGCGCTGCATACAGCCGGTTGGTTGCCAAAGCCATCATGGCCAAACTGCTTTGTTGTAGAAATGTTCTTCTTTTCATAACTGTGATGAACTACAAATTGAAGTACTTAAATGTTTGGGCTGTGTTGGGCTGCAAGCTACAAGTTTCAGGCTACAAGGGGTTATGGATTGTATGGAAATAGTAAAATCAGCTGTGAGCTGCGAGCTACGAGCCATGAGCTTTGGGTTATCATTATTGTAAGTGTATTATTATTCATTTTATGAATGATAGAACTAACGAATAAGTTTTCGTCTTACGCTAGTTAGAAGCAATGTTTTATTTGTATGAACAGTCCATTTAATTCTTCAAATTCAAATTATAAAAGCTCGCAGCTCATGGCCATTGCTGTCCGGTAAAAAGTGAAGAAAAAAAGTAAGGAGGCCATTAAAGCCTCCTTTTTCTGGTTATTTTTAGT
>NZ_JBHYCW010000021.1:0-59740 GCF_051861365.1 Sediminibacterium sp.
AATGGGAGGAAAAACAGAAAAATATTACCTTAGAAAACTCTAACTAAACGTGGCACTAAATTATGGGGAGCTTACAGTTGCTACACAAACTTGTATAAAATAATGAAAGTTGGCATCATATCTCAATCCCCAACCCTGACTACAGGCTTCGGTGTAACAACTAAGGTGATAGCCGATTATCTGTATAAGGCAAAGTGTAAAGTCGCTTGCTTTGGAATTGATCAGATAGGAGAAACCTTTGATAGAAACTCTTATCCGTATAGCATTTGGACTGTTGGTGGTCTAGACTTAGCTAAGACATTTAAATCTTATTTAAGCTTTTTTAAACCTGATCTGCTGATTGTGAATTTTGATATCATGAATGTCGGACGCTGGTATGCAATTATTCAAGCCTCGGGTTACAAAGGAAAATTATATGCGCATATGGTACTAGACGGAACACCATTCTTGATGGCCGACCTCCGTTTTTTGAATGAGTTTGCAAGAATTATAGTTCCCACAAGACATACGCAGAACTATTTGATTTCAAAAAATATACTAAATGTTGCTTATGCACATCATGGGGTGAATACTGATTTTTTTCATCCAATTTCGAATAAAGAATTTCTGAAAAAAAGTATTGGAATTTCAAATAAAAAAATAATTGGATGCTTTGCTAGAAATACCGAACGAAAGCAACAAGCAAAAATATTGCAGGCCATAAGTATCCTCGTCAATGATTTAAAATTTACTGATTTCGTTTTTTATTTTCATTGCAATCCTTTAGATCACTTAAATAGTTGGAATTTAATTTCGATCGCAAAGGAATTGGATATTGAAGAGTATGTATATTTCCCCAAAGATTTAACAGATCAATTGAGAGGAACACCACTTAATGATTCTTTACATAGTAATGGTATAACCCGCATCGAAGATTTGAGTTTAGTGCAAAGGATAGGAATTTGTGACCTGTGCGTTAATATCCCCTTTTGTGGCGGCTTCGAACTACTTAATTTGGAAGTCCAAGCTTGTGGCATCCCTCTTATAGGTACAGATGATAAAGGAAACATGGCAGAAATTCTAACTCAGGGAAGTGTGTTGATTGAGGCAAGTGAGGTACAGATCTGGAAAACAGGGGCCTATCAGTATTTGGTGAATGCTAGAATGTTAGCTCAGAATGTATACAATCTTATGTTTGATGAAGCATCATTACAGGCATTGAGTCAGGCTGCTTTACAAAATGCTAAGCAATTCTCTTGGAAATATTTAGAAAAGGAGTTAGATTTAGTAATCAAAACTGCAGCGTTATGATTACTCCATTTATCGGCGATGTGTTTGAAGAAGAGCATAACTCACGTCTAGAACACTTTTTAGAATCTAATTCTGAAATGCAGCAATTTTTTGTTTCCTCTGGCTCTTATGATGACGATGACGGTGACAGATACTCCGGCACACAATGGTATAACCGTTAATCAATGTGTCCTCCAATACCTAATATTACTTGTTTGACTAAAATATTAGTTGAAATCAAGTACTATTCTGTCACTAATTTCTCTGCAACTCACTAAAATCAACCCAAGTCATTTTCTGTATTGGGAAGTAATAGAATCTTTATTCTTTATATCTCTCATGTATCCTAATTCCCTAAATTAGATACATGAACAACCAACTCCAACTAACTGATTTCATTGTCATTCTTGCTTATTTTATTATTGTGGTAACTTATGGTATATGGGTGTACCGCAGAAAAAAATCAACAACCGCCAGTACCAAAGATTATTTTTTGGCAGAAGGCTCTCTCACTTGGTGGGCCATTGGAGCTTCCCTTATTGCCTCTAATATATCTGCAGAGCATTTTGTGGGGATGAGTGGAGAAGGTTTCTTCGCCGGTATTGCAGTAGCTGCTTATGAATGGATTGCGGCTGTTGCACTCATTATTGTTGCCATTTGGTTCATTCCGGTATATCTCAAAAATAAGATTTATACCATGCCACAATTCCTGAAACAACGCTACAATGAAACCGTTTCAGTGATCATGGCTGTATTCTGGTTGTTCCTGTACATTTTCGTAAACCTGACTTCTATTTTATACCTAGGGTCTAAAGCTATTAGTGGATTGATCGGAAATGAATTCTTTCATATTATTCTAATTGTGTTAGCGCTATTTGCATTCTGTATTACCATCGGAGGAATGAAAGTGATTGGATATACCGATGTTATTCAAGTAGCAGTATTGATTATTGGTGGTTGTGTAGCCGTTTATTTATCACTCGTAGCAGTTGATGAAGTGGTGAATCAAGGAAACAGTGCGATCAGTGGATTGGGGGCGTTGATGAAAGAAGCACCCGATCATTTTCATATGATTTTTGACAAACCAAATGCTGCAAGCAGTGCGGAGTATGTACAAAAATATATTGCATTACCGGGTATCACCATGTATTTCGCCGGACAATGGATATCCAACCTGAATTACTGGGGCTGTAATCAATACATTACACAACGAGCATTAGGAGCAGATCTGCAAACCGCACGTAACGGAATTTTGTTTGCTGGATTTATAAAAATATTCATGCCGGTGATCGTGATGCTACCCGGTATCGCTGCTTTTGTTTTATATCAAAATGGATATTTTGATGCATCCGTTTTCGATGGTAAAAAAGATGGCGCCTATGCAGCTGTATTAAGTTTATTACCTGTTGGTATGAAAGGCTTATCTGTTGCGGCATTAACAGCAGCTATTGTTGCTTCATTAGCAGGTAAAGCGAATAGTATCTCTACCATCTTTACCTTGGATATCTACCAGAAATATTTTGATACAAAAGCAGATGAAGCCAAATTGGTGAGAATAGGCCGCATCTCCATTTTTGTTGCCATGCTCATTGCCGTGTTCTGTACCTGGGAAGATTTACTAGGCATCGGTGGTGAAGGTGGATATACTTTTATTCAAAAATATACAGGCTTTATTAGTCCGGGTGTATTCGCCATGTTCCTGCTGGGTATGTTCTGGAAAAGGACTACGGGAGCCGCTGCTGTGGCTGGTGTATTATCCGGCTTTATTTTATCGGTGGTCTTCAACAATTATGCACCATCTTGGTTTGGTTCTGAAACCATTTTGTATACTGCCTATATCAATGCTGCCGGGCAATATGAAATTCCTTTTATGGTGAATATGGGTTGGACTTTCTTCTTCACGGTATTGATCATGGTGCTGATCAGTTTAGGTGGGCCGAAAGTGAATCCAAAAGCATTTGATATTGATCGTAGTATGTTCAAACTAAAACCATCCAGTATCGCCATGATCACCATGTTATTGATGATGATTATTGCTTTGTATGCAAAGTTTTGGTAGTAGGAGAATGGAAAGGAAATCAGTAATTTCAGGTTATTCATTATTAGCTTATGAAAAGAGCTGTATTTTACTTGATGCTGGTATATTGCTTTTCCTGTCAGGAGAAAAAACCCATGACAGAAGAAGAATTGTATCGTCCTGATATTCATTTTACTCCACCAAAAGCATGGATGAATGATCCCAATGGGATGGTGTATCATAAAGGGGTGTATCACCTTTTTTACCAGCACAATCCGGATTCATCTGTTTGGGGTCCTATGCATTGGGGGCATGCCACCAGCACAGACCTTATTGAATGGCAACATGAACCCATTGCTTTATTTCCGGATAGTTTGGGGACTATTTTTTCAGGTAGTGCAGTGATAGATAGTAATAATACTGCGGGTTTTGCCAAGCCCGGAGAAACAGCTTTGGTGGCCATTTTTACACATCACAATACCCAAGGAGAAAAAGCAGGTCGTTCAGATTTTCAAACACAAAGTCTTGCTTATAGTATAGATGATGGAAAAACCTGGATAAAATATGATCAAAATCCGGTGATCAAAAATCCGGGTATCAAAGATTTCCGTGATCCGAAAGTAATCTGGTATGCACCGAAGCAAAAATGGATTATGTCACTTGCTGCCCAAAACAAAATATTGTTTTACTCATCCAAGGACTTAAAAAATTGGATAGCAGAAAGTTCCTTTGGTGAAGATGTGGGGGCTCATGGAGGTGTATGGGAATGTCCGGATCTTTTTCCAATGCAGTATGAAGGCAAAACCATTTGGGCATTAATCGTAAACCTCAACCCCGGGGCCCCCAATAAGGGCTCAGGTACTCAATATTTTTTGGGAGAGTTTGATGGTAAGTCTTTTAAATCTTTTACCGATCAAACATTGTGGTTGGATTATGGTCCTGACAACTATGCCGGAGTTACTTGGTCAAATACCGGAGATCAAAAAATATTGATCGGATGGATGAGTAACTGGATGTATGCCAATCAAGTACCTACACAATCCTGGAGAAGTGCAATGACCATTCCTCGAGAATTAAAACTGATGAAATTGGGAGAAACATGGCGATTGGCTTCGTTACCTGTATCATCTCTTCAGGCATTAGGGAAAGAGGCTTTTCATAAAGTCAAGGTTGATGCTATTGAAAAAATCCGTTTATCAGGTTCCTCAGTGATTTCTTTTCAAGCCGATGCTACTAAAAATTTTACAGTTACTTGTTTGAATGATCAACAGGAAAAGGTGGTAATAGGATATGATCCTATCAAACAGGAATTCTATATTGATCGAAGATCATCCGGACAAACAGCATTTCACCCGGAATTTGCAGCTATTCATACCGCACCAAGATTATCCAATAATCCATTGATTCAAGTAAAGCTGGTATTGGATAAAACCTCTGTGGAATTATTTGCAGATGATGGACTTTCCGTAATGACCAGTATTTTCTTTCCGAAAAAGGGCTACCAGGAATGTTGGGTGGATCCTCAAAATGGTCAGATAATGGGGCTTTTATTAGAGCAGATAGGTAAATAAAAATGAAAAACGCTTGTAACCTTTTCCTCTAACCTCAGTTTATACTTCAAAGCAAACATTAACTGACCCGAGATTGACGAACGAAACCATTGATAATCAGCTCATGTTCAGGGTAAAAGAAGGCAACCTGGATCAAATGGCACTGTTATTCGACAGACACCATCGACCACTGTATGGTTTCTTTTATCATCATACCGGCATGAAAAATGAAAGTGAAGATCTGGTACAGACCGTCTTCATGAATATGATTCGTTCAAGATCAACTTTCACGGGTACCTATAAGTTTGAGACCTGGATGTACACAATTGCCAGAAATGCATTAAAGGATCATTATAGAAAGAGTAAAAAAATGGGTACAACTGTAGATGCTGAAGAGGCTGAAAACAATATACATGAAACTACATCGGCAGATACACGATTGAACAGAAAAGAAGAAGAGTTGATTTTGAGAAAGGCACTGGCAAGATTGAGTGAAACGGATCGGGAACTGATCATTCTTTCCCGCTACAGAGAAATGAAATACCAAGAGATCGCTGCGATTTTAAAGTTGTCAGAAGGAGCGATTAAAGTAAGAATACATCGGGCTGTTAAACAGCTAAGAGAAATATATCTTGAAATTAGTCAACAAACAATGAGTGTATGAAATGTGCATTTGATAAAGAAAAATTATGGTCACTGGCACTGAATAACTTAAGTGATGCGGAGAAGGCAGAGGTAAATCTCCATGTAACTACTTGTTCAGCATGTACAGAAGAATTGAATGGTATCATGACATTCTGGAACATTACAGCTGCACTACCGGAGCCAGAACCATCTGCCGGTATCAAAAATACATTCATTCAGAACTTGGAGGCTTATAAAAAAGAGCAACTTGCGAAAACCGGTTTCTGGGATCAGCTAAAAGAAAATATTTCAAAACTCACTACGCTATTGGTTAATCCACGTATGGCTTATGGATTAGGCATGTTAGTGGTAGGAGTGGTGGTAGCTTCACTGTATTTTCAGCAAAAGGGAAGCGGAAAGTCAGAGGTAGCAGTACTTTCGTCACAAGTAAAAGAAATGCGTGAAATGCTGACGCTGACCTTACTGGAACACCCATCTGCTTCAGAAAGATTAAGAGCTGTAAGTTATGTGAATGAAATTGATACGGTAGATAGACGAGTGAAAGATGCGTTGTTGACAACGTTGAATAATGATGAAAATGTAAATGTTCGATTAACGGCACTAGAGACTTTGTCTAAAATGACCAGTGATCCAAAAGTGAGAGAGGGCTTGATTCAGTCCATTGCTCAACAAGCGTCTCCGCTGGTTCAATCTGCCCTTGCTGATATTATGCTGAGTATACAAGAGAAAAAATCGGTTCGTTCTTTTCAGCAACTCTTAAAGAAGCCTGAAACCAATGAAGCGATCAAAACCAAAATACAAGCAACCATTCATCAGTTAAATACTTAAACCCCTGTACATATGAAAAGCTGTTTTAACCTGCTAACAGCAGGAATGTTATCCCTTTGTGCATGTATCAGTACATCGGCACAAGAAGCCAAGGAACATATTTCCAAACAGTTTACCGTCAACGGTAAAAAAAATGATGCAGTATTAGCTATCTATAATGTTTTTGGTTCTATTAAAGTAGAAGGTTATGACGGCGATAAAGTGTTATTAGAGATCGACAAAAATATCAGTTCTAAATATCCGGATGAAGTTGCCAAAGGAAAAGAAGAATTTCGTTTTGAAATGGAACAACAGGGCGATAGCATCGTTGTATACATAGCTGCCCCCTATGATTCAAGACCTAATAGGAATTGGGATAGAAATGATGAACGTAAAAATATTCGTTATAAATACCAACTTGATTTTGTGGTAAAAGTCCCGCATCAAATGCGGTTACGTGTATCAACAATCAATAACGGGAATGTGAAAGTGAAAGATGTGTACGGTACATTATGGGTTTCGAATGTAAACGGAGCGATAGATGTAGAGAATGCAAAGGGTACCACAAAAGCTACAACAGTGAATGGAGCAGTCAATGTAAGTTATTTAGTGAATCCATCGGCTGCATCTGTTTATCATACCATCAATGGTGATATCACGGTGAAGTATCAAAACGGATTAAATGCAGATCTGTATTTCAAAAGCATGAATGGGAAATATTATACGGACTTTGATAATGTAGAACCTATTAGTAACACTTTGGAGAAGAATACCGAAAATAAGTCTAATAGTACCGTATATAAGATTAGTAAAGGGAATGCAGTTCGAATTGGTAGTGGCGGTAAGCAATTTAATTTTGAAACCCTAAATGGGAATGTTTATATCAGAAAATCATAAAAACAGAAATATGAAAACAATCAAGTATACACTTACACTCATCAGCTTGCTCTGTTCAATGGTATTGTTAGGGCAGGGTGTTGAAAAAGAACAGCTTACAGTAGCACTAAGTAATCCCGGTAAACCCTACAAGTTAGTAGTGGGTTTGTTAAGCGGTTCTATCCGTGTAACAGGACATTCAGCAGACAATCTGATCATTAATGTAGAAGTTGAGGAAGATCGAAAATCTAAAAAGAGTGATCCGAAAGTATCAGGCTTGAAACGTATTGGAGCTTCTTCAGGCTATGAGATTGATGCAGTTGAAAAGAATAATGAAGTAACGATCAACAACCATAGTATGATGCGTAAAATTGATCTGGATATTAAGGTTCCGTTGAATGGTACACTCGTTTTAAATACACTGAATGAAGGTGATATTGTGGTCAGCAATATCAAAGGTGAGTTGGAATTGAACAACGTAAATGGAGATATCAAAGTTTCTGGTTTTTCAGGTACTGCTGTAGCCAATACGGTGAATGGAGATATTTCAGTGGCATTCTCTTCCGTAACGGAAGGAAAGCCGATGGCATTTTCTACATTCAATGGTGATGTAAATCTCAATTTTCCGGCAACTACCAAAGCAAACCTAAAAATGAAAACCGATCAGGGTGAAATATTCAGCGATTTTGAAGTGGCGATCGATAAATCTTCTGCGGCTCCGATGAAAACCAATTCTGGAGGTACTTACAAGATCAGTAAGGATGCTTGGGTAACAGGAAAGATCAATGGCGGAGGTGCAGAACTAATGGTAAAATCTTGGAGCGGTGACTTATACATTCGTAAAAATAAATAGGCTATACTCAGCAAACATATAGCAGCATTTATTGTTGCAAGCAGTAAATAGATAGTGGCTTCTGAAAAGGAGCCATTATTTTTTTGTGTTACTTCAACTACAACTGAATTATGATTTATATTGAGCATGCTCAACACTCATTATGCAACATATCAGTATCATTATACCTACTTATAACGAAGCCGATGGTATTGGTAAACTGGTTCAATATTTACAAGAACATGGAGGTAGTCATGTAAAGGAAATTATTGTATCTGATGGTGGTAGTCTTGATGATACCATGTCTATTGCTGCTGCAGGCGGGGCATTCGCTACTTTATCACCTCATAAAGGCAGGGCAGCTCAAATGAATCATGGTGCAAGTTTGGCAAAAGGCACTGTTTTTTATTTCGTACATGCAGATACATTTCCTCCGGTTTCTTATGTATCGGATATTCTTGCAGGCATTAATGATGGGTATGTATTTGGACGCTACAGAACCAAATTCGATTCCAATCATAAAATTTTACTTTTTAATGCCTGGTTTACACGATTTGATCTATTCATTTGTTATGGTGGTGATCAGACATTATTCATGGATCGTCAACTATTTCAACAGATCGGAGGTTTTAATGGGTCGATGCGTATCATGGAAGACTATGATATTGTAACTAGAGCAAAATCTACCGGTGCACGCTACAAAATATTCTCATCAGCAGCATTGGTATCTGCCAGAAAATATGAGACCAATAGTTGGCTAAGGGTACAAACAGCCAATTATACTATTATTCGCATGTATAAAAAAGGGGCTACACAGGAAGAGATGGCAGAACGATATCGGTCTTTATTGAATTATCGTTAAGTCGTCAACCTAATGCATGACTAGTTCGTATATCTAATAAAATTGCTTATGTCTGTACACATCACAGGAATTCAACAAGTCGGTATTGGCGTTGTACATGCAGATCAGGCTAAGTATTTGTATCGGGATCTTTTTGGTATGGATGTGTTGGTTTTTGATGATGAGGCAGAGGCAAAACTAATGACCCGTTATACTGGGAATCAATGTTTTAACCGAAGGGCCATTCTTACTATGAACTTAAAAGGAGGCGGTGGATTTGAAATATGGCAATACCTTAATCGAACACCTGCTGATCTTCCAAAAGATTCCATATATGGTTCTCCAGGAATCAATGCTGTTAAAATAAAGACATCTTGTATTCATACTGCCAGAGCACAGTTGACATCTTATCCTTCACTAAAAATATCTCCAACTCAATCTTGTCCTAATCAGGGATTATCTTTTACAGTAACAGATAATTTATTCAATAAGTTTCAGATCATTGAAGGGACAGATTGGTTTAAAAATTATACCAATAGTTTAGGTGGCGTAGCAGGCGTAGTAATTGGGGTAAGCAATATGGAACGTTCTTTACTTTTTTATGAGCAACTGTTGGGAAATGTACATACGGTATTGGATATAAAAGAAAAAATTGTGGACAATGGGAAAGAACAAACCATTCGAAAAGTCTTATTGCGAAAAAATATCGCCAATGCCGGTGCGTTCAGCAGGTTACTAGGAGGTTTTGATATAGAATTGATTCAATTGCTGGATGAACAACCTCCACATCTTTTCCAAAACAGATATTGGGGTGATTGTGGTTTTATTCATGTATGTTTTGATGTCTTAAATATGGATGGATTAAAACAAACCATGGAACAAAACGGATATGCTTTCACAGTAGATAGTGCAGGATCTTATGCAATGGAGAATGCGTCAGGACGATTTTGTTACGTAGAAGATCCGGATGGTACTTTAATTGAACTCGTCCAAACAGATCGGGTTCCTGTGATCAAAAAATTAGGATGGTATATTCATCTATCCAATAGAACCCATCAAAAACCTTTACCCAATTGGCAAGTATCGATGTTAGGCTTGAACAAGGTGAAATAAGCGCTTGGAGATTTGTTGAATGGCTTATTGGTCATGGCTAATTGTCCATAGTAAAAGCAAGAAGCTGTCTTAAAAAGAAAATCAGAACCTGAGATTCGTTTGAATAAAAAGAGACTGTATCAGACTTTTGATACAGCCTCTTTTTATACTTTTGGTATTAACAACATCCCCCGCCATCATAAAAGAAAGTAGATGGGCTGATAAAAATATCGTTCCTTTCTAATGTGCTCAATGCATTTGCTGTTTTATCACAAACTGCCAGTGGTTGATTAGGCAATAATACATGTCCCTTTTCATCATCAAAATATTCGTCTTTGCCATAGTAAATAGCTGTCTTACCCGTGAATACACAAGGTCCGTCTGCAGGCATAGGATCTTTAATGGCACAAACTTCTACACTCTCGATATAGAGTAGAGTATCCGTATCATAATTCTCTGGATCTAAAATTCTATAAGGTCGTTTTGCCCGAATTTCCACCGTTCCAAATCCAATAGCAGTGATCATTTCAATGTATTGTTGTAGTGGTAAAGCGCCACTTAAACACAAAGCTCTTAATCGGGCATCCTGTTTCAGACTTTCAGGCATTGCTTGCTCACAAGTAGGATCACTTAATACCAGTCTGCCTCTGGGCTTAAGTACCCGATACATTTCTTTCAAGGCTAATTGTAAATCCGCTTCTTCAAATATGTTGAAGAGACAGTTTTGTGCAGCAACGTCAATGCTATTGTCTTCAATGGGTAAGGAAAGAGCACTTCCTTTTCTGATATCAATAAATTCCTTTCTGAACCATGGATTTTGTTTTTCTGCTTCGATCAGGTTTTCCTGACATACCGTGATCATTTCATCTACTACATCTACCCCGATTACAGCTTGATGCTTTCTACTGAAATAAGAAAACTGTAGTAATTCCATACCCCCACCAATACCCACATACAAAACAGTAGGTTGATTCACCAGGTCTCTGGCATTTACGGTACTTCCACAGCCATAATTCATTTCCAACATTTTTTGTGGAATGGAGAGTCCGGGCAATTGCCATACCGGAGTAGTGGTACAGCATAATCCTTTTTGTGGATTTTCAGCAGCCTCTTTGTAAACACTGTGTGCAGTTTCCAGATAATTTGACATGTATTGGTTTTTATGATTGTTGATGTAAGTATTGTTTCCAGTCACCTTCCGTGTCAATATCATTGAGTATCGGAAGTGTATCATAACGAATGTTCTGTATTGCTAATTGTTGAACAGTGCTGCTATAAACAGTATCTGTACTCCATGTTTTCTCCTCAAAAAGAAATGGGAAAAAATGCCGCATACCCAGTAAATAGTATCCACCATCTTTTGAAGGACCGATCACTACTTCTTTTTCATCCAACGCAGTGAATGCATCCAGTAAGATAGAATAAGAAAGTTCAAAACAGTCTGTGCCAATGATGATGATTTTTTGGTATTCCTGTTGAAACAGTGTATCAAAAGCATGAAGCATGCGTTGACCCAGATCGTTACCTTCCTGATTTTTTTTCAGATATAGATCATCCGGCCAAACATCTTTCAAAGAAATACCATCTGCATAAAAAACATAACGATCACAAGGCATTTGTTGGGTGATCTGAACAGTATGTTCCAATAATGATTGATAGATGGATAAAGCTTTGTCATCCCCCAATGTGGCAGCCAAACGGGTCTTCACCTTTCCACGAACCGGATTTCTAGCAAAAATGATCAATGCCTGTTTCAATGGTGTATAATTTATGCCACAGCCCCGCCACAACTAGATCCTGATCCGGCAGTGCAACCATAACAATGTTGATTGAGAATGATTTCGCGTTGACTGATCGCAGACGAAGAATACTTCGATAAATGATCAGAACCGGAACACCCAACTTTCAAATCCAGCATTTGATTAAAATCACAATCATACAAATAGCCATCCCATCCCACCGAAATCGTATTTCTACACATTACATTGGCAGCTGCTACCGGATTAAAAGCTTGAATGAGTTTCTCCATATAGCTGCTATAATTACCACTTACCAGTAGATAATCCAGATAGCGACTGATCGGCATATTGGTGATCACATACAATTGATTGAATTGGATATTGTATCGCTCTAATAAAGCATCTTTATATTCTTTCTCTAATGCTAATTGTGAAGGAGGAAGGAAAGCACCGGCAGGATTGTACACAAGATTCAATAACAATCCTGTTCCTTCCATGCCATACCCAACTGTATTCAACATTTGTAATGCCTTGATTGAATCCTCAAAAACACCATTACCTCTTTGTCTGTCTGTTCTGTCTTGGGTGTAAAAAGGAAGCGAAGAAACCACTTCGATTGCATGCTGTTTAAAAAATTCAGGGAGATCATGGTATTTCTTATTCGCCAGAATAATGGTGAGGTTACAACGTACAATGATATGTCTATTCAGTTTTTTGATCTCTGACACAAACCACCTGAAATCCGGATTCATTTCCGGGGCGCCACCGGTTAGGTCTATCGTTTTGAAAGAAGGATTATTGGCTAACACATCCAGACAAAGCATCATGGTCTCTTTGGTCATGATCTCTTTTCGGTCGGGACCTGCATCAACATGACAATGTTTGCACACTTGGTTACACATTTTACCCACGTTCACCTGAAAAATTTCAGGTTGTGTAGGGTGTAAGGGTAAGAGCCCTGCCTGTTTCATTTTATCGGTGAATAATGGCAGGTCTTTTTCGTGTTCTAAAATATCAATCTGATGTCCCGCATCAGCTAATGCATGTTGTAATGCTTTCAGTGATTTCATGAAGTGGTTTTAATAAACTCGAATAACAGATTTACATGGCAATGGACTTCACTTTGTTCATCATTTGAACGCCATGTACCAAAGCAGCACCCCCCTTAATGGCAGAAGCCACATGAACGGCTTCCATCATTTGAGATTCACTCCATCCTTTTTCATAAGCGTCACTACTGTAAGCATCAATACAATAGGGACATTGAACGGCATGTGCAACTGCTAATGCAATCAATGATTTTTCACGTGCACTCAGCGCGCTGTCTTTGAATACTTCTCCATACCATGCAAAAAATTTATCAGCCATTTCTTTTTGGTACTCGCCAATAGCACCAAATTTTCCTAGATCTTCTGCATTGTAATAATGATTAGCCATGTTAGTCGGTTTTGTAATTATCTAAATAAAGATTCCAGTCGTATTTTTTGAATTTGATAGAAGGATTAACGTCACTAGGAATAACGCTGATCTTCTTTAATAGTTCTTTCATTTTTTTCTTTCCACCAAAATCGCCACGAAACCAGCCCATAATGGCAGGTAGTTGGATTTGATTTTTAGTGCTATCATACACTGCTTCATTTCTCAAATAAACACGAGTAGCAAGGTCTAATTGTTTATCCAATTGTTCTGCACGATAAAAAGCAATGGGTGGACAACTCTTCGCCCCACAATTCAGAGCAAAATGGATTCTGTAATCAACACTATCCACTCGGTGTTTTCTTTCAAAGGAGGAGGGGAATAAACGATTGAAATATCCCATGCTCCATTTTGTTTTAGATCGACGTAATAATCCGTGTTCTATACGATCAAGACTTAGTCGCTCTCCGGCAATGACAATATTTTTTTGACCGAAGAACTGTCCGCGTTTTTTATACCGATCCGGATTTTGCGCAAGAGCGAGCTGGGTAAAAGCGTTGTAAATGTTCAGCCAAAAAGTTTTCTTTTTGGTATCATTGTTCAATTCTTGATACAAATCATTCGGAGAAATTTGCTGTAAAAACTGAACCAATGAATCAGCAGGTTCTCGTCTTTTTGCTGTAAGTAGCAATTGCTGAGATATTTTTGTGAATCGATTTTCGTCTGATGACTGGGTTTCTTGAGCTTGTGCAATCATTACAGTTCCGGACAAGAGTAACATGCTGATCACAAAAAGGAACAATCTTTGCATATAATAAATACGTTCATTGAACGCATATAGTTTTAATTTACACACTGAAAAATTACTGGTTATTATGGAGAATATGTTGCAAAAGATTGAAGAATGCGCTTCTTTTTTAAATGAAAGAGGGTTTAAGAGTCCGGAAGTAGCCGTAGTACTGGGAACAGGGTTGGGTTCTTTTGTACAACACATTGATATTATTCATACTATTCCCTATCATGAAATACCTCATTTTCCTGTAGCTACCGTAGAGTTTCATAAAGGCCAATTGATCTATGGCACTGTACAAGGGAAAAAAATCATGGCCATGCAAGGACGCTTTCATTATTATGAAGGCTATAGTATGCAACAAATTACTTTTCCAATAAGAGTGATGAAAGCATTGGGTGTTCAGTTTTTATTATTAAGTAATGCAGCTGGGGGAATGAATCCATTGTTTAAAAAAGGGGATATGGTATTGATCAATGATCATATCAATTTATTACCCGAAAACCCGTTGCGCGGATTGAATGATCCTGCATTTGGCAATCGTTTTGTAGACATGTGTAGGCCTTATGATGAAGCAATGGGTCAACAGCTGATCAAAGCAGCACATGCTTTACAAAAAGAATTCTTGCATGGTATTTATGTATCTGTACAAGGACCGAATCTGGAAACAAGAGCGGAATATCGATATTTACGAGCAGCAGGCGCAGATATGGTAGGGATGAGTACCGTTCCGGAAGTAATTGTAGCCAATCATATTGGGTTACGATGTGCGGCAGTGAGTGTGATTACAGATGAGTGTGATCCGGATCATTTACAACCCGTGAATATTGCTGAGATCATCGAAGTAGCTGGCAGAACAGATGCCGGTCTCAGTGAAATTTTTGCAAAAGCGATAAAGGCTTTGCAATGATGAATGTTGAATATCGAATGATGAAATGTTGTCTACATACTTTATCATTCGATATTCAACATTCAATATTAATAATTTTCAAAGCGATCCACCATTGAAAAGCACAGCATCTACCAATAGCTCAGTTGGCTCAGTCTTAGTTTGTATACAATTGAGCATATGCGCAAAAGCAGCTTTGCCTAGTTTTTCACCACTGGTTTCTATGTATGTGATTTGAGGATGAAAGAGTCTGGGTATGGTACCATTGCTAATGGTGAGTAATGCAATATTATCAGGATAACGAAGACCTTTTTCCTGGATGGTTTTTAATACACCAATCAATACTTCATCACTCATACAAAAAATGATATCGGGAAGATGTTTATTCAGCATCTCATGACAAACAAGTTTCGCTTCTTCAGAACTGTTGGCATGTTCTATCATTAAAGAGATATGTAGATGTGCTTGAAAAGCATTTTTCAACGCAGCTTCTCTTTTTTTGGTGATGGATAATGCGGGATTACCAAAAATGGCCAATATAGATTGATAAGGATGTTGCAAGATCGTTTCAGCAGCCAAATGGGCGCTTTTTTCATCAGCCAAACAAACCTTATGTACACCTGATTCTTGCGGTACATTATCAAAAAATACAACAGGTATTTCAAGATCAAACATTTTTTCAAAACTGCTCAAGTCTTTGGTGTTTGAACTCAAACAAACAAATACGCCCGACACCCGATTTTGTCGGAATAGTTTTAAATTTTCTGATTCAATCACGGGATCGTTTCCCGATTGCAGGATCATGACCGCGTATCCATTTTTTCTGGCGTCTTCTTCTACTGCAGCGATGAATGTTTCATAAAAATAATTGGAGATGGTAGGAACCATGAGCCCTAAGAGTTTACTGTTCTTGGTTCTAAGTTGAACAGCATTGGCGTTGGGTTCATAGTCAAGGGTGCGTGCCAGTTCAATCACTTTTTCGCGGGTCTTTACAGAGATATCAGGATGATGTTTTAATGCACGGGAAACCGTAGAAACGCTAATGCCGAGTATTTCAGATATCTTTTTGAGCGTGGTATTTGTCATGCAGTTGGTGATTTGTAAAGGAAAAATAAAGAAAATTTCCACAGCAAACCTTTGCGGAAATCCTTTTTATTATCTCTAAATACCTGATTATCCGCTATTTAATTAAAAATAAAACCTTTTGAAAGCCTTAAAATCCTTGAATTGTGCATCTTTTTGGTGGAGAATATGGTCTTTCTCAGCGAGTATGTTTTACACATTGGCTCAGATTCACAAAATTTTAAGAAAATATTTTGTTTCTGAAAAAAATGTGTACTTTGTACACGCTTAATAACCAATAAACTGCCATTTATGAATCTTTCGAAGCTTGTCAGGCCCGCATTGTTGGGTTTACTCGCTTGCGTATTTACCCTATTCGCGCAGGCACAAACAAAATCGGTTACCGGTAAAGTAACCGACTCCAAAGACGGATCGCCTCTCGCAGGTGCATCTGTGTTAGTAAAAGGATCAACGACTGGTGCTCAAACCGGTGCTGATGGTACTTTTAAAATCACCGTTCCTTCATCAGCTAGAACTTTAACGGTATCATATGCCGGCTATGCTTCTGCAGATGTGAACATTTCAGCCTCTAATACTGCCAATGTATCGCTTACCGCTTCTGCGGATGCGCTTGCTGACGTAGTAGTAGTAGGTTATGGAACCAGAAAGTCAAAAGACGTAACTGGTTCTGTTTCTCGTGTTACTGAAAAAGATTTCAACAAGGGCCAGATTGCTTCTCCAGAGCAATTGTTGCAAGGTCGTACAGCAGGTGTGCTTGTAACACCTTCTACCGGTGAGCCCGGAGCTGCTGCAACCATCAACATCCGTGGTACGGGGTCTATCAGTGGTGCACAAGAGCCATTGTATGTTATTGATGGAGTGCCTTTGATCCAAGGTGGTACATTGGGAACCAACGGAAGTGGTGTTGAAGGCGGAACAACCGCTAAAAACCCATTGATCTTCTTGAACCCAACTGATATCGAGAGCATCACTGTATTGAAAGATGCATCTGCTGCTGCTATCTATGGTTCAAGAGGTGCGAATGGCGTTATCTTGATCACTACCAAACAAGGTAAAGGTGGGAAAGGTGGCGTATTCTCTTATGGTGCCAATACAACACTTGCACAAACCGCTCGTCGTTATGACTTGATGAATGCACAAGATTTCTTATTGGCAGCTAAAAAGGCCAATATTGATGGTGGTGCTTCACCAACTGCAGCAGCTGCTGCGGTAGTAGGTATCGACAGAGGTGCGAATACCGATTGGCAGGATGTGATCTTCAGAACTGCTATTTCTCAGAACCACAATTTAAGTTGGTCTATGAGTAATAAAGGTACTTCAGTGCGTTTAAGTGGTTCTTATGACAACCAAGAAGGTATCATCAAGAATACCGGTTTGGAAAGATTAACAGGTCGTGCCAACATTAGCCAAAAGTTATTCAACGACAAAGTGAAGCTGGAAGCTAACATGACCATGTCAAGAACAGAGAACTCTTATGCTCCACTCTCTAATAATGCAGGTTATCAGGGTAGTTTATTAGGTGCTGCTTTGCAGTTTAACCCAACCAACCCAATCTACAATCCGGATGGCTCTTTTTATCAGCCGGGTGATCAGCGCAATCCTGCACAAATGCTGGCTTATTTTACTGACAACGATTTCATCAATCGTTTCTTGGGTAATTTCTCAGCAAGCTATCAGATCACAAAAGATCTCAGCTATAAAGTGGTATTAGGTGTAGATAATTCTAAAGCTGAAAGAACTTCGTTTGCTGATCCTCGCTTGGGATCAAATGCTTATGGCGGTACCATCAACGTTTTCGGAAGAGACTATGGTAACGGTATTCAAGGGAATGGTCGTACCACCAGACAAAATCTGGAAACAAAGTCATCCTTGATTGAACATTACTTGACTTATGATAAAACTTTCAATGAAAAACATGCTGTCAATGCAATAGCAGGTTATTCATATCAGAGTTTTGAAAACCGTTACAAAGCTTCATTTGGCTGGGGAACAAAAACTCCGGTTGTAGGTCCTAAAGATGTATTTGTAAGAGATTACAATGCGTTTAATAATTATGCCAATTTTGTTCCTGGATATGGCAGAAATGAACTACAGTCTATTTTCGGTCGTTTGAACTACACATACAACGATAAATACTTCTTGACTGTAACCGTAAGATCTGATGGATCTTCTAAGTTTGGTGCGAATAACCGTTATGGAACATTCCCTGCCTTTGCTTTCAAATGGAGAGCATTGGAAGAGTCATGGATGCAAAATATCTTTGGTGGCATACTCAGCGATTTGAGCTTCAGAGCCAATTACGGTATACTAGGCAGTCAGGATAACTTAGGTTCGTATGCAGCACTTAACCTGCAGCAGATATTTGATGTAGGATCTGGTCCTGTTACACGCTTCATTCAGCAAGGTAACCCTAATCTGAAATGGGAAGAAGTGGCTACTACCGGCTTCGGTGTTGACTTCACCACCAAAGACAGAAGATTGTCTGTAACCTTGGATTACTACAACAACAAGAGAAAGAACATGCTGTTCTTTGCTCCTACGCCGGGTGGTTTTGCTCCTACTGCCAACTGGTGGATAAATTTAGATGGCGAAGTAATCAACAAAGGATGGGAAGCAAGTGTTAATTATCGTGCTGTTCAAGGCAAGAAATTCAGCTGGGATATCAATTATAACATGACCACTGTCTCCAATAATATTGAAGGTTTACCAACACCCATCAATACTGGTGGGGTTAGTGGACAGGGTTTAACAGGTGCGTTTGCACAAACCCTGACCAACGGATCTTCTATCTTTACTTGGTCAATGCCGGTTTTCAATGGCTTTGACGGTAACGGTAACGCCCGTTATGGCAATGGTGCTTCTAACCAGTTGGTTGGATCTGCATTACCTACCTTCTTTGCCGGGTTGACCAACAATTTCTCTTATGGCAGATGGAATTTGAGTGTATTTTTGAACGCAATCACAGGTTTCCACGTATATAACAATACAGCGAATGCATTATTCTTGAAAGGTAGTTTGCGTAATGCTCGTAACGTTACATATGCAGTAGGAAACGGTCCCGAAAATCCATTTAACCCAGGATCAGTTTCTACTCGTTTTTTAGAGAAGGGTGATTTCATCCGTCTTGCAAACGTGAACCTGAGCTACGCATTTAACCTCAAGAAAACCAGCCTGTTCAAATCAATGTCTGTATTCGCATCAGGTCAGAATTTAGCCCTGATTACCGGATACTCTGGCATCGATCCTGAAGTGAATGTTGACAAGAACATCAATGGTATCCCTTCTCGCGGATTTGATTACACTCAATATCCAAGACCAAGGATCATTACTGTAGGTTTAAATGTTGGATTCTAAATAATAAATACTGAAAGCAATGAAAAATATCTTCAAAAGTAGGTTTGTACCGGTTCTTACCGCTGTAACCGTACTTACCATATCATGCTCCAAGCTTGATCCAAAGCTGGAAGCACCCAATTCCATCGCACCCAATACAGGAACTGGAGCACCTACTCCTCCTTCGATTGCTGCGGTCTACGAACAATTAAACCAATTATCTGGTGGACAAGGGAACTGGTTTGGCTTGCAAGAACATTCCACCGATGAGATCATGGGTCCAACACGTGGTACTGACTGGGATGACTTTGGTACATGGCGTCGTTTGCACCTACATACATGGGGTCCGGATCATAATCAGGTGAATGATACCTGGAATGGCTTGAATGGAGCACTATTCCAGACTACGCTCATAGCTGAGACGGCCACTGGTCTTGCCAAGGCAGAAGGTCAATTCCTACGTGCTTACTTCCGCTTTCTCACCTGCGATCTTTACGGTCAGGTGCAGACCCGTCCGGCCACAGCTGCTGCTAACGTCGTTCCTGATGTATTAACAAGATCAGCAGCAATTGATGCAATCATTTCAGAACTGGAAGCAGCAGTGCCTAATTTGCCTTCTTATGATAAAAATAACAGAGCTCAAGCTACTAAAGAAGCTGCTTGGGCTTTGCTCGCAAAAGCCTACCTAAATAAAGCTGTATATAAGCAGGCTACCACATCACCTGCGGGACCATTTACATTTGCACCAGCAGACATGAATAAAGTAATAGAATACTGTAATCTGGTAGCTGCCAATACTAATTTGAGTCTTGATCCGAATTATTGGGATAATTTCAAATGGGATAACGGTACTGTATCATCTGAAAACATTTTTGTTCGTAAAAATGGATCAGATGCAAGAGCTGGTAATGGTCCAAACTTGAGATGGCAAACTTCACAGAGTTGGCATTACAATCAGACCCCTTCTAGCTGGAACGGTTTCGTAACCCTATCTCAGTTCTACGACAGTTTTGAAGATGTTGATGTGCGGAAATCCTCTCCACTGGCTGGTTATACCAATCTGGTAGGTTCTAATGCAGGGTTCCTGGTTGGTCAGGCAAGAGGTCCAGTAAAGGCTAACGACCCTAAATCACCTGGTGTAATTGGTGATCCTATCGGCGATTTATATGATAGAAGTGGTAACCCACTGATCTTTACTCGTACCGCATCTATCTTTTTCAACGGAGAAGCAAGTGGTATTCGTGTCAATAAGTTTCCACTCAACCCGGCTACCATCAACGATGGTGCTTGGGGTAGTCAGAATGAATTTCCTTTCCTTCGTTTCTCTGATGTTCGTCTGATGAAAGCAGAAGCATTGTTAAGAGGTGGTACCACTGGTGCAAACGGCGAAACTCCGTTGACCATTGTAAACAGCATCCGTGTACTAAGAGGTGCTACTCCGGTTACTTCAGTAACATTGACTTCACTGTTGGCTGAAAGAGGTCGTGAACTCTATCTCGAAGGTCACAGAAGAACAGATATGGTACGTTTCGGAAGATTCAACGCTCCTGTTGAAGAAAGACCAAACGCATCAGAAGCTTACAAAGCAGTATATCCTATTCCAACTACTGCCTTGGCATCTAATCCTAATCTGAAACAGAACGTAGGTTACTAATTCAGATAGATCATATTTTCTCAAAGAGGCTGTATCACATTTGATACAGCCTCTTTCTTTTCTATGGCACATGGCTTATAGACCATAGACCATGGACCATGGTCTATAAGCCGCCCTCTCTTTTTATGTTCACTTTATGCTATGCTTCAACAATATCAGCCGGTATTTATACTATTTTAGCATGCTATGATACGTTATCCATTTTGGCTGCTAGTTATTTGTTGCGCTGGCATGACAGCTTGTAAGAATGATCGTAAAAAGACGCTGTATGCATTGGTGTCTGATTCGAATATCAATTTCAAGAATACACTCACAGAATCAGAATCTTTCAATGTATTTAAGTACCGAAATTTTTATAATGGCGGTGGTGTAGCAACAGGTGATTTGAATAATGATGGGCTACCCGAAGTATTCTTTACCGCTAATCAAAGCAGCAATAAACTATACCTGAATAAAGGAAATTTGAAATTTGAAGATATTACTGAGAAAGCAGGTATTACTTATAACAATGAATGGAGTACAGGAATTGTCTTTGTAGATATCAATGCTGATGGCTGGCTGGATATTTATGTGTGTAATGCCGGAAATATGCTCAATAAAGCATTACGAAAAAACAAACTGTACATCAATAACCGGAACTTGACATTCACTGATAAAGCTGCTGAATATGGTCTAGACAATGATGGTTATACAACCCATGCATCTTTCTTTGATTATGACTTGGATGGAGATTTGGATTGTTTTTTAGTGAACAATAGTCCGATCCCTGTCAATTCTTTAAACTATGCCAATATGCGTAATGTGCCCGATGCACAAGCACCTTATGCTGAATTCTTAAAAGGTGGAGGTGATCATTTGCTTCGAAACGATAATGGAAAATTTACCGATGTAACCAAAGAAGCCGGTATCTATGGAAGTATCATCAGTTTTGGATTGGGTGTTACAGTCGGTGATGTGAATCTGGATGGCTATCCGGATGTGTATGTATCCAATGACTTTTTTGAAAAAGACTATTTATACATCAATCAAAGAGATGGTACGTTTAAAGATGAAATAGAGAATCGCACACAGCATATCAGCTTTTCATCGATGGGGGCAGATCTGCAAGATATCAACAATGATGGTAAGCCGGATATCTTTACCACAGATATGTTGCCGGGTGATGATTATCGATTGAAGACCAATACTTCTTTTGAAAATTATGATGTATTCAAACTAAAGCAAGACCAAGGTTTTTATAACCAGTATACACAGAATGCTTTGCAAGTGAATAATGGCGAAGGACGATTTTTAGAAACAGGATTTTTTAGCGGTGTAGCTGCGAGTGATTGGAGTTGGGGCGCATTGATGTTTGATGCCGATAATGATGGTTTATCCGATATCATTGTTTGTAACGGCATCTATCGCGATGTAACCGATCAGGATTTTATAGACTTCTTTGCCAATGATGTGGTGAATCAGATGGTATTGAAAGGAAAAAAAGAAGAAGTGAATACCGTTATCGATAAAATGCCATCTGTTCCCATTCCTAATAAAGCATTCAAGAATTTAGGCAACCTAAAATTCAGGGATGCAGAAAATGAATGGGGTCTTGATCAACCTACTTTTTCCAATGGGGCTTCTTATGCAGACCTCGACAATGATGGTGATCTTGATTTGATCATTAATAATGTGAATCAAAATGCACTCGTATACAAGAACACCAGTAATGATGATTCTAGTAATGGCTATATCGCTTTGCAATTGCATTATAAAGACAAAAACCCTTTTGCGATTGGCAGTAAAATCAAAGTATATGCAGGCGACCAATTGATTACACGCGAATTAATTCCGAGTAAAGGTTTTCAGTCGTCTGTAGAATACAAACAAACCATTGGGATCGGCAATCATAAGATCGATTCCATACAGATACAATGGCCGAATAACAGCATACATACAATTACTAATATTACAGTTAATAGTTTAGAGCAGGTATATTATGATAGTGTTCAAGTAAGGCCTTGGCAGCCGGAACAATTTGTTTCAAAAGAAACTTTATTTTCTCAGATCAACTATTCATTTGATGCACACAAGGAAGATGAGCATATCGATTTTTATCAGGAAAGAAATATTCCATTTATGCTCTCTAAGCAGGGTCCCAAAACAGCAGTAGCGGATGTCAATAAAGACGGATTAGAAGATATTTTTCTGGGGGGTGCTGTTGGGCAGCCCTCACAATTGTATTTGCAAACATCACAAGGTTTTGTAAAAAAGAAAGTGGCAGACTTTGAGAAATTTACTTTCAATGATGTAACTGCTACCGTCTTCTTTGATGCTGATCAGGATGGTGACATGGATTTATTTGTTGGAGGAGGAGGAAACTTTGTGCCTGCATCTTCTGAAAAATATCAACATCAGTTGTACACGAATGATGGCGCCGGTAACTTCACATTACAATCGGGCACCTTTCCACTAAGTCACACCAATGCGGGTGTTGCCGTTGCATTAGATTATGATTCAGACGGTAAGATGGATCTGTTTATTGGCAGCAGAAGTGAACCACAGAATTATGGTATTTCGCCCAGAAGCTATTTATATCATAATGATGGAGCAGGTAAGTTTACAGAGGTAACTGAAAAAATAGCTCCGCTGCTCTATCAATTAGGAATGGTAACAGATGCAGCATGGGTTGATGTGAATGGTGATCAGAAAAATGAACTGATTATTACAGGAGAATGGATGTCACCCAAAATTTTCAGCTTCTTGAATGGTCAATGTAAGGAATTATCGAGCGGACTTGAAAAGGAACTGGGTTGGTGGCAATCTTTATCTGTAGGAGATTTGAATGGCGATGGCCATCCAGATTTGGTGCTGGGAAATATCGGTCAGAACTTTTACATGCGACCTACTTTCGACAATCCTGTCAATCTTTGGATCAAAGATTTTGATCAGAACGCTACTGTTGATAAAATTTTCAGTCAAAGTATTCAGAAAAAAGATGTGCCTGTATTCTTGAAAAAAGATATCACAGATCAGATCCCGTCCTTAAAAAAATCAAATCTGAAACACTCAGATTTTGCAGATAAAACTATTGAACAGATTTTTAAAGAGGGGCTGAAGGACGCCAAACTACTCACCGTAAATAATGCTGCTAATTCTATAGCCATCAATAATGGAAAAGGGCAGTTTGAAATCATGGCATTACCTTATATGGTACAATTGTCTTCGGTACATGCATCTTTGATTACAGATATAAATCAAGATGGGAAAAATGACCTCATCATAGCTGGTAATTTCTTTGATCTTCTGCCACAGTTTTGTAGTGTAGATGCATCTTATGGTCATGTGCTGATCAACAAGGGAAATAATGTTTTTGAACCCCAAGTGGCAACTGTATCTGGTTTGTCTGTAAAAGGACAGGTAAGAGATATTACCATGATTCAACAAAAAAATAGAAATACCATTCTGTTTGCACGCAATAATGATACGCCTGTGTGTTATTATATCAACCATCAGTCCGGTAAAAAACAGGTAAAATGAAAGGAGCGAATATGAGATCAATATATACTGGATTTTTCCTGTTGGTGATGATCGGCATAGGTTGTAAAGGGAAAGAACAAGCATCTTTATTTGAAATTGCAGATCATGAACGTACGGGTATTCATTTTAGTAATACCCTACACCCGTCTACTTCCTTTAACCTGTTTTCTTATATGTACTATTATAATGGAGCAGGAGTTGGAGCAGGCGATTTTAACAATGATGGATTAACAGACTTATTTTTTGCTGCCAATCAGGAAAACAATCGGTTATACCTCAATACCGGGAATCTTCAATTCAAGGATGTTACACAAGAAGCCCATATTCCTGCCGATGGGGCTTGGAGTACTGGGGTGTCTGTGGTAGATATCAATAATGACGGCTTATTGGATATTTATATTTGTAGAGTTGGTAATTACAAAACCCTCAAAGGAAAAAATCAATTGTTGGTATGCACTGGAATTGGGAAAGATGGAATACCTGTTTATGAAGATCAAGCAACTGCATACGGCTTGAATTTTTCCGGATTTAGCACGCAATCTGCTTTCTTGGATTATGATGGTGATGGGGATTTGGATATGTTCCTACTCAATCACTCTGTGAATCATGATGGTAATTACGCACCACGCGCTAATTTTTTGAATACATACGATTCATTGGCAGGACAAAGATTGTATCGCAATGATCAACGTAAAGATGTAAAAGGAAATACCATTCAAAGATTTACCAATGTAACTAAAGAAGCAGGGATCAATGGAAGTAAAATAGGATATGGATTGGGTGTAGTGGTTGCCGATATCAATCTGGATGGTTGGCCTGATATCTATGTAGGCAATGATTTTCATGAGAATGATTATCTCTATATCAATCAAAAAAATGGCAGTTTTTCTGAACAAGGTTCAGAGCAATTGATGCATACAAGTCAGTTTACGATGGGTGTTGATGTTGCAGATATCAATAATGATGCTTATCCGGAGATCATTTCTATGGACATGTTACCTTATGATCAATACATGTTGAAGCGCTCAATGGCAGAAGATGATTATAATATTTTCCAGCAAAAATTGCAGTACGGATATACCCACCAATATGCGCGCAATAATCTTCAGTACAATAGAAAGAATGGATATTTCAGTGAAGTAGGTCAATATGCAGGCATTCATGCGACAGACTGGAGCTGGGCTTCTTTGTGGATGGATTTTGATAATGACGGACTCAAAGATTTGTTTGTCTCCAATGGTATCCCCAAGCGTATGAATGACATTGATTACATTAATTACGTGTCAGGGGGAGAGTTGCAGGATAAACTAAAAAACAATACACTTCAAGACAAGGATCTGTCATTGATCAGTAAGTTTCCTGAAATCAAATTGCCCAATCAGTTTTTCAGGAATAAGGGCTCACTACAGTTTAATAATATCACCGATAGTATTAAAGGTAACCTGCCTACTTTTTCCAATGGTTCTGTTTTTGCTGATCTAGACAATGATGGAGATCTAGATGTTGTAGTGAACAATATCAATGATCCGGTTCTGATCTATGAAAATAAAACCAATACCGATACTACTGCTCAGAATTATGTAAAACTGCAACTGGAAGGTGATCAGTTGAATCGAAACGCGATTGGAGCAAAATTATTGATCTATGCTCAATCGCAAGTACAGAGCTTTGAGCATTATCCTGTAAGAGGATTTCTATCTAGCATGCAGTTACCACTGCTAGCAGGGTTGAACAATATACAGCCCGATTCTGCTTTATTGATATGGCCGGACCGAACGTATCAGTCCATAAAAATTACCAAAGGCAATATTATACAAGCAAAGTATACCAAAGGCTTGCCTTTGTTTGATTTTGATCAACGATTACATCAAAATGATGGAGCTGCTTCATTGCAGGATATCACTTCCATAACAGGCTTACAATTTTTGCATCAAGAAAATGTATTCAATGAATTTGATAGAGAGCCCTTGATTCCGCATATGCTTTCAACTGAAGGCCCGGCATTGGCTGTGGCCGATATCAATAAAGATGGGTTGGACGATGTATTTGTTGGTGCATCGAAAGGAGGCAAGAACGGATTGTTCCTTCAAACACAGCAAGGGAAATTTTTACGCTCTGTACAGTCTTCATTGGAAAAAGATACGATGTGGGAAAATGTGGATGCTATTTGGATTGACGTCAATAATGATCAAGCAATTGATCTTGTGATTGCAACAGGAGGTAATGAATATTATGAAGATGATGAACACTTGCAACCGTTATTATACCTCAATGATGGAAGAGGAAATCTGCATAAAAAAGAATTTGCATTTCCCAGAGGTATGAATACGCAGAGTAAAGTAGTTGCAAATGATATCAATGGAGATGGGTTCATGGATCTCTTTTTTGCAGGTCGATCTATTACATGGGCCTATGGTATGCCACCACGTTCTTATTTATTATTGAATGATGGATATGGCAATTTCAAGGATGTGACGGCATCATATAGCAGTGAGTTGATGAATCCGGGTATGGTAACATCTGCTCAGTGGGTGGATATGAATAATGATCAACAGAAAGATCTATTGTTGGCATATACTTGGGGTGGTATTGATGCCTTTATCAGAAATGGACAACAATATGTAAAGCAAAATATCACAACACTCAAAGGATGGTGGCAATCGATTTATGCAGATGATATTGATGGAGATGGAGATATAGATATTCTTGCCGGTAATTTTGGTCGCAATAGTCGGGTGAAAGCTTCATTGGAAGCGCCGGTTCGAATGTATATGAATGATTTTGATGACAATGGTAGGGTTGAGCAACTGATGACTTATTATGTCAATGGAAAAGAAATACCTTTTGTTAGTAAGATGATCTTGGAGAAATCGATACCTGCGATCAGAAAAAAATATCTCTATGCTGCTGATTTTGCCAAGGCTGAATTAAAGGAATTGTTTGCACCGCAAAAATTTGAAAAAGCTTTCCAATTGGAAGCGAACTGTTTTGATCATATGCTACTCATCAATGAAGGTAATGGGTCATTTACTGCTAGCCCTTTGCCCAATGAAACCCAATTCAGTCAGCTGAGGGCTATACAGAAAATAATATCGCCCAATGGTATACAATGGATGACTTTTGGCAACTTTTATAGCAATAATGTTGAGATTGGTAGACAAGATGCTGATTTTGGAAACATACTACAATACCAAAAAGGAAAAGGTATGATGATGTCACTTAAACAACCGGCTCGTGTAAAAGGACAAGTACGAAATATCAGATCGATTCAAATTGCAGGCAAGCAGGCTTATATACTTGCCCGCAATAATGATACGATACTGGTATTAGGTGCGAATTAATAGATTATTGAAATACAGGATAGTTGATCGTAGTGATCCACTTGCTACTATCTTTTTCCTGTAGCCTATTGGTGATCAATCTTTCAAATGCAATAGCCGGAGATACTTTTCTGAAGTCGCTCACATAAAATTGAACGGCTTCTTTACATTTATTGATGGCGTCGTAACCTCCTTTCACTCCTGCAACCACAATATTACCAAGCATCATGTTTTTCTGAAGAAACTTTCCTTGTGTAGGTATTTCTCGATCAGATGCTACTGCAACCATTAAGAGGTATCTATTTTCTCCTTCTTTAAAAATATTAAAGATGGGTTCATTCATCACTTTACTATTTTGTGATTGAATAAAATTTGTAACCTCACCTATACTCGCGTATACTTCTTCTGTTGTTGGATAATGATCCAGATAGGTTTTTACAGATACATAATAAGCATTGGGTACTTTTCCCATTTGAATATCGAATCCATACACTCTTTTCACATTGGAAAAAGAAAGACTTAGATTTTTGAATAGTTGCTCATATTTTTTTTGTTCGGAACGATACAATATGTACTGATAAAGTCTAATGAATGGGTTATTAGAGAAGCTAAAGGTTGTGTTGAATGTCAAAGCTGTTTCAGCATTGTACGTGGCAATAGCTTGCAGATCTAGAAAAGCAGGAATATTTGTATTCAACGACTTTGCTTTAAAGCCATTGAGTAATAACATGTCAATATGCAGTTCGGTATTCTCAAATGCCAGGGTACTATCATTAAGTACTGTGCCCGGCCACCAGTTTTTCCAATAATGTTTATTGACGATTACTCTTGAAACTCCATCAAAAGGTGTAGTAGCATTAGCAGTCATACTTTTCAATTGATTTGATGGTAGGAAAAACCCAATGCCTCCTGCTAAAATTCCCAATACGATAACCACATAAAAAAAACGCTTCATAAAATCTCTTCATTTTTTGCTACACAAAAATACTGGTTGGGTTGAAACAAAATCAATAGAGTCACGACCCTTAATGCTATTTCAATTCTTATTTTAAGAAAGTACCAATAAAATAATCACCAATTTGCTGACCTTGTTTTTGCCCATTTATCACTGCGGAACGATAGTGAATACCACCATATACTCTACTCATACTTACTTCGTCAGAAGCAGCCTGCAGTGAACTGAAACTTCTTTCCAATCCAAGATAGGGTAATTCTGTGGTATCCCTGAAAGCTGTGTTATTGCCAAATACTGCAGCAAGAACGGATGCAGCGGCAGCTGAAATAACACTATGTCCGCTGGTATATTCCGGGAAAGGAGGTGTTTGTAAAATGGGGTTCCATTCAGAAGCAAAATGTTCACGGATCACTGTTACTGGTCGAACGGTTTTGCTGGTATATTTTTCTTCCCATGTTGAAATAAACCCGTCAAAAATAGCAGCAGCCGTTAATGCATAAACCCGAGCGATGTCTAGGGCTGTTTTTTTCGACTGGCTACTTAATATACCTGTTATACCCATCCAGTGACCTACAGGGGTCATTTTCTTGTTCGCATAAGTTAAATGTCCCTTGTGTTCGGAAACAAACGGATTATCATCCCAAAAACGTGCAATCAGTTTTTGTTCTTCTGTAAGTTGCTGACTCAACTCATACACTTCTTTCACTTCTTTATGATACTGACTGGAAGCATTCATGTTGTAAGCCGGCGGCCTGGCTGGCTTGAATTGTGAAGCGGAGTCTAATAAAAGGGGTTGTATGAATCTCCAATTAGGTTCAACAGCTTCTTCATAGTCGGGCGGTGTTTGTTGCCATATGCCTGTTTCTTTCAGTACACTAAATTTTGGCATACCGCGTGTTAGCTTATATCCGTCTTTAGAAGCTCTTACCAAGATAGTATTGGCAACTTTTTCACCCCAGCTAACAGAATTGGTATATACTTCTTGATCCAGATCACTGAAATAGTCTACTAATTCTTCTCGCGCTGCTCTGATACTATCTTTTGAAAATACCAAAGTTTCCGAAACTTTCATAAATGCGATGACAGCAGATAGCCGATAATCATGTCGTAGGTTGGTATCAGGAAGCGGTAACTCTGCAAAACCATGAAGCTTGGGTAATAAACTCGCATAAGAAGGGTCGGTAGGTTGTAGTGCTTCATAATAAGCGATGGTACTATATGCATACATTCTGCTGGCTACAGGCGGATTTACAATATCATACACAATCACATCGGTGAGATGCTGTACACACTGATACTGCAGTTCCTGAAGCTTTGTGAGGTCTCTTTCCTTTGGGGGTTGGCAACTAATTGTAACAGCAGTTACTGCAAGTAAAAGAAAAGACCAAAGCTGATAACGAAATTTCATAGTATCAGGGTTTTAGTGTTCTGCTTTTTTTTGTACCTATAAAAATATCAATTGATGCTATGCTTGAATTCAAATGAATATAGTTGGAAGATTGAGAAAGAAACCCTTGCCCTAAACTGAATTCTTCTTTTCTTTTCTTTCCATCTTTTAAATAAACAATTGCATGTGTTTCAAGCGAATTTACTTTTACAAAAGAAGTATTGTCATTTTGTAAGCTGAACATTTTGAGCATGTCTCTATTTTGTCCTGCAATAACGCTTAAACGATTTTGAATCACTAGTTCTACCAAGCTTCTTCCATTAGCAGGTGTATAAAAGCCTGATGCTGCTATTGATAAAGGTTCAAATACATTATTTTGTTTGTTCAACAATACCAAACCATTCAACGCATCTTGTCTACCCAGATAAGGAGCCATTGAATATTCATTACCGGTAAGTATCAAATCTTTTCTTCCATCCATATCAAGATCTCGTGCGATAATTCCATATACGGGTCCTATTTGTGCGGCTGCTGGTAAGGCATGTAACTCAAAGTTTAAGGACCCTTTATTTTCAATCCAACAATTTTGTAAATAGTTCGCGCTTAATTGATAAGCATCTTTTAATACTTCTGGTGAAAATAATTGCGTCATCTCTGTTTTAGCATAAGGTGCATAATTAGGGAAACGTTCTTTCAATACGCTCATTTCTCTTAATATCAGATCTCTTCCTGCAACAGGATATTCTTTTTTCTCACCGTAAATGGTGCCGGGCAGCCAATGACTGAATACAACATCCAAACTAGAATTATTATCAAAATCTTTGGCGTAAACCTTCAGTGGGTATTGTTCAGAAGCTTGCAAAAAACCATTGCGTCCATAATTACCCGCTACATAATCCATATCGCCATCATTATCCATATCAGCTGCAACAAGACTGTTCCACCAACCGGTAAAAGCAGTAAGGGATGTATTGGTCTTCTTAAAACTGGCACCATTATTTTTCAATAATTGGATGCTGCCCCAATCGGTAGCCAACAAAAGATCTGTTTTACCATCGGCATCAACATCTGTCCAGAGAGCAGCTGTAATCATTCCGATGTTCAGCAGATCAGGTGCTACTTTAGAAGTAACATCCGTAAATACTACTTTATCTTTTTCAGAATCATTTCGGTAGATAAAACTATTGGTAGGCATTGGATATCTTCCGGGTATAACCCTTCCGCCAATAAAGAGATCCAGATCCCCATCCTGATCATAATCAAAAGTACTGATGCAACTCTTGGTGGTTCGATTATTGGTAAAGTCAGCAGTGAGTTCAGTAAAATTTCCTTTGCCATCATTGAGATAAAAATGATCGGTATACGCTTTCGTCTGTGGTTGATTTTCTGCACCACCAGATACAATAAAAATATCCAGATCTCCATCACCATCAGCATCTAATAAACTAATGCCTGCATCATCTTGGTATTGTGGACTTTTATAGCCGGGTAAATAGTTTCTTGTAAAACGTCCATTTGCACCCTGAATAAAAGTAGATGCATGAAAAGGAGAACCTCCACCCACAACAAAATCATCTTTCCCATCTCCATTCAAATCTCCGGCAGCAAGTGAAGGACCATATTGTGTGAGTTTGTGTAATAATAAACGTTGGATATCAAAATCAATAAAGTCAACCTCAGAAAATCCATAGCTTAAACCGCTAGTAGCAGTTATATCTTCAAATAAAGTAACCGGTGCTACAGGGGTGGGTTGATCATAAAGACCGGCATTACTTGCTAAGAAATGAAGGGTTTGATTAGCGGGAATATTTTTTCTTATTTCTGACTTGCCATCTGGCCATATCACACGAATGGAATCAATATTGGCATTATTACCAATACCAAAATGAAGCGTATTTTCAATAGTAGATAAATAACCACGATAGGGCGAATGTTCAATCACCTGATGCATATTTTTTGCATACACATGTACCCAAGCACCCAAGCCGGAAATATTTTGAGTAGTACCGGTTAATCCGATCCGAATAAAATTCGATGATTTTTTTTGCTGACGTTCTTTATTTTCTAATAAGGTAGCAGGCATATTGGTATTGTTGATCACAATATCCAAATCACCATCTTTGTCGAGATCTGCATATGCCATACCTGCTGAAAAAGTAGGGAAGTCAATGCCCCATTCTTTGGTTCGATCTGTAAAACTCAGGTCACCATTATTTTGAAATACATAGTTGCTGATCTTTACAACAGGTAATTGTTTTAATACTTCTTCAAGCGGCGCATTGGCTACAGCATTGCTTCTGTACGACATAAAATCTTTATCCGACATGTCCTTCGGAAGTCCGTTTGTAACAAACAAGTCTCTCCATCCATCATTATTGACATCAAAAAGAAGCGGTGCCCAGCTCCAGTCTGTATGTGCTACACCACTGAAATAAGCGATCTCACTAAATGCAGGTCTACGCAGTGAATCACTCTTTTGTGAGATCAATCCCTGATTGAGTTGTAAAGTATTTCTTGGATACTGATACATATATCCATAACGATCACTGTTTTGAAAAGTCTGATAACTGATATCCGAGTGCATCATTTTTTGTCGATAGTTATCAGCAGGCATCATATCTGTTTCAATGATATCAGCTAAACCGTCATTATTGATGTCTGCAATATCATTACCCATGGCGTTCTTACTGGTATGTTTCAAGTAAGAGGCACATTGATCAGTGAAGGTTCCGTTTTTATTATTGATGTAAAGAATATTATTAGATAGGTAATCATTGCTGATATAAATATCTTTCCATCCATCTTGATTGATGTCAGCAATACTAATTCCCAAACCATGGCCTTCAATCAAAATGCCTGCTTTTGCAGAAACATCTGTGTATACAGGGTGCTGAAGTGTTGAGTCGAATCTATTCTCTAGTAGTTTGTCTGTATTAGGCCAACTGCCATCTTTACGAATGGGGCGAAATTCATTGGGATAAGTACCATCGAGATCATTTACCAATAAGTATACATCCAGATCTCCATCATTATCATAGTCGAAGAAAGCAGACATATGGGTATTCGACATATCATCAAGCCCATATTCTTTTGCCATTTCTTTAAATACAGGGATACCGGTTGTTGCATTCACTCCCTGATTCACATACAAGAGATTTTTTCTGGCATTGCTATCCGATAAAACAGCAGTACATACGTAGATATCTGTTAGTCCATCATTGTTGATATCAATGATACTGGCTCCTTTACTCCATTTTCCATTGCCACTCACACCCGCTTGTTCTGTGATGTCTTCGAACTTCAAATTCCCTTTATTCAGAAAAAGCTTATTGGCAGTTCTGTTCCCTGTAAAGTAGATATCGGGCAAACTGTCATTATTAAAGTCGCCAATGCCAACGCCACCACCATTATAGATATATTCATAATTCAGCACATTCATTTCTTGATTTTCAACGATGGTATTGGAAAATTGTAACCCTGATTTTTCAGGATCTACCTCTTGCAGTAAGCTAGATGATTGGGAACATGCCAACCCAAAGACGCAAACGATTGCGATAATAAAAATATGTTTCATACAGGGTTTTAGAATAAATTTGAGCAGACGTCAGTACTTGCAAAATAAGCATTATGAAACGATTGCACTTGATTTACCTGCTAATCTTTTTTATTGGAATGGCACCGGTAAAATCCCAGGATCCATGGAAGCTCACCGTATCTTCCGTAACACCCTCTAATTACTATGGAGTAACAGTAGCCAATGGTATGATTGGCATTGTTTCTTCTCCCGAACCCTTCAAAGTAAAGGAAGTGGTATTGGCGGGTGCATATGATCAGTATGGTCGTGGTAGGGTGAGTAATTTTCTGCGCAGTTTTAATTTGTTGAACATGCAGTTAGGAATCGACGGCAGAAATATCACAGCATCCGAAGTCAGCAATATGAAGCAGGAATTGGACATGAAAAAAGCTTCTTTTACCTGCTCTTTCGATTATGGTGACAAAGCCACTGTAACCTATTCCTATTATTCCTTACGACATCTTCCATTTACGGTATTGATGGATGTGACCATACAAGCGAAGAAAGATATCCTGATCAATGCAGCCAGTGTGATGGAAGCTCCTGATGCATTAAAAGATGTTCAAAATTATTACAATGAAATTGATCGTCCACATGTTACCATCAGTCTCCTTACCTCGTCAGCAAAAAGTCCTACAGGTAAACTGTTGATGTGTGCATCGAATACTTTTCTTTTTTCAGAAAAGCATGGTGAGGAGCCGCGTGTAATTCATGAAATGTGGGATAACAACATGCACCTGATGAAATTCAATAAAACTTTGAAAGCCGGAAATACCTATCGCTACTCGGTTGCAGGGTCTTCTATTACCAGTGTTCATCATGATGATCCTTTGAATGAAGCAGAGCGGATGACCATTTTTGCCAAGCTGGAGGGTAGAGATCGTTTACTCTCCTTTCATGGAAAAGCATGGGATGAACTTTGGAAAAGCGATATCCAAATTGATGGTGATCCGCAAGCACAGCAAGATATCCATAGTATGATGTATCATTTGTATTCCTTTGTTCGTGAAGGAACGGATTATAGTCCATCGCCCATGGGATTAAGTGGTTTAGGGTACAATGGGCATGTGTTCTGGGATACAGAATTATGGATGTATCCTGCATTGCTGGTGCTGCAACCTGCTATGGCTAAAAGTATGGTGGAATATCGATTCAATCGATTGGCCGCTGCCAAAAAGAATGCCTTTAGTCATGGTTATAAGGGAGCGATGTTTCCATGGGAAAGTGCGGCTACCGGTGTTGAGGAAACACCTGTATGGGCATTGAGTGGTCCTTTTGAACACCATATTACTGCATGTGTGGGTATTGCTGCCTGGAATTATTATTGTGTCACACAGGATAAAGAATGGCTCAAAGAAAGAGGCTGGCCTATCTTAAAAGAAACCGCTGATTTTTGGGCAAGTAGGGTAGAGAGAAATGGTGCGGGCAAATATGATATCAAAAATGTAGTAGCTGCAGATGAATGGGCTGAGAATGTTGACAACAATGCTTGGACCAATGCCGCCGCCAAAGCAGTATTGAACTATGCAACAGAAGCGGCTGCATTGATTGGTGCAAAAGCTGATGCAGACTGGTTGCATGTAGCGCAGAATATTCCGATTCTAAAAATGGAGAATGGTGTAACCAGAGAACATGCTACTTATCAGGGAGAAGGTATCAAACAAGGTGATGTGAACCTGTTAGCCTATCCTTTAAAAGAAGTATCTGATCCCAAACAAGTTTTGAAAGACTTGGAATATTATGAAACAAGGGTGCCTAATGAAGGTACACCTGCCATGACACAAGCCATTTTTACACTCTTGTATGCCCGATTGGGGAATGCAGATAAAGCTTTGAAATTTTTCAAAGAATCCTATGAGCCAAATCTCAACCCTCCATTCAGGGTCATTGCAGAAACCAAAGGAGGTACCAATCCCTATTTTGCAACGGGAGCTGGAGGTATTTTACAAAGTGTTTTGATGGGTTTTGGGGGCATTGATATCACAGCAAAGGGTATAACCCAGATCAAATCGGTACTACCCAAACATTGGAAAAAACTAACACTTACGGGTATCGGACCCGATAAAAAAACCTTGGTGGTTCAGTAAAAACAATTATTTTTAGTGGGTTGAAAAGGCTTGCTACGATAGTATCCCTCAGTTTGCTGCTCTTTAGTTTGGGCGGCTACAGAATGCTGTTGAACTATATGGAAACAGCTTCTGATAAGGCATTTCAAGCAAATCTCTATGATGATATCTACGATGAAGCCATGCTATTGCACATCAAAGTTCCTGCCAGCACACCCTATGGTAGCAATTCGGAACAGTTCGAAAATGCATCGGGAGAAGTAGATATCAATGGCATCACCTATCATTTTGTAAAAAGACGTTTCTATAAAGATTCATTGGAATTATTGTGCGTACCGAATATTCAAAAGATCGGTATCAGAAATGCGCGGGATGATTTTTTCCGCTTAGCTGGAGATTATACCAATGCAAACAATACTCAAAAATCTTCCAATCAGCATACGGTTCTGAAATTCTCTATTCTGGACTTTACCGGGGATCATTCTTTTTCTTGGCAGTTTAGGGATGCTAACCTGCGTCAGGTTCATGTTGTGAATCAGGAAACCGCTTATTTGTCTGATTATGTAAATCGTTTAGAACGCCCGCCTCAGGCTTAATGATGGTTCATTAAGCATACTCTTTTTTTATTTGATTTTATTTTACAAACCGTTTTATGAAAAAGCTCTTAGGTGGGCTCATCCTGTTTATATGCATTCAGTCATGTAAGCAGTCAACTGAGTACAAGAATTTCCTACATGATCCTGCCCTTTTTAGTCATACTGTTCACGAATTAAATACCGTGGTGATGGGAAATAATTTTCCACCCATGGTCGCATCACGCAACTATGCTTATGCTGCTATTGCAGCGTATGAAGTGATTGCTGCTGCTTATCCTGATCAGTATACATCTTTGGGCGGACAACTCAAGGGACTTCAACAACACAATATTTCTGCTATAGATGCAGAAGCAGATATTGAGTTGGCCACTTTACTGGCGTATATGAAAGTAGGAGAGTCGGTTACTTTTCCGGAAGGAAGTATGAAATTGTATGAAGACAGTATCCTACAAGTAGCCAGAGACAAGGGCTTGAGTAGAAAAATTGAAGAGGCATCAAGAAAACTGGCTGATAGTATCAGCATGCACATCATCCGTTGGAGTAAGAAAGATAATTATCTCGAAACTCGCGGAGCAGAAAAATATGCCGTGAAAAAGATACCCGGTCGCTGGGTGCCCACACCTCCTATGTATGCCACTGCGGTTGAACCTCATTGGCATGAAATAAGACCTTTGGTGATTGACAGTGCCGGAATTTTTGATCCACCACCACCACCGGTTTTTAATATGTCAGATAAAGAAAGTAAGTACTATCAGGAAGTGATAGCCATAAAAAATGCCATTGATAGCTTAACACCAGAGCAGAAACATATTGCAGAATTTTGGGATGATAATCCATTTAAAATGAATGTAACCGGCCATGTGATGTTTGGCAGTAAAAAATTCTCACCTTCAGGTCACTGGATGAGTATTGTGGGGATTGCCGGAAAAAAAGCCAATGCAGATTTCGCTACACATGTATATGCAGTAGCCAAAACATCTATTGCTTTATTTGATGCATTTATTCAGTCTTGGTATGTGAAGTATAAATACAATACTGCACGTCCGGAAACGATTATCAATGAGTACATTGATCCCAACTGGAGACCTTATTTACAAACTCCTGCTTTCCCGGAATATACTTGTGGACATTCTACCATCTCATCAGCTGCTGCAGAAGCACTGACGAGTGTATTCGGTGACAATTTTGCTTATACTGATTCTACTGAACTGGAATTCGGCATTCCCAATCGTTCATTCAAGTCATTCAGACATGCAGCTGAAGAGAACAACTGGGCTAGGTTTTATGGCGGCATTCATTTTCACAATTCCTGTATTGTAAGTACAGATCTAGGTCAACGTGTCGGAAGATTGATCGTTGACAGACTTAAAATGAAGAAATAACGCAAACAGACAATCAGCTGGCAGATCGACGTTACTGTAACAGTACGTCTTATTGCTGTGCCTAAAACCAAAACAATGAGATCTTTAATTTTTATATTTTTCTTTTCACTACTGGTATATACTAATGCCAACTCGCAAGGTTGTGTAGCCATACGTGGTGTGGGTGGTATGTGTACCATTGATCACAAAGGTTCTGATACAGTTCCCAGTAAATGGACACTCAACCTGAATACCCGTTATTTTAATTCTTTTCGTCACTATGTAGGAACCGCAGAACAAAAACATCGTATTGCGAACAATACACAGGTCATCAATAACAATGTAACTGTTGATATGAGTTTGATTCGTGTATTCAATAGCAGATGGTCAATGGCATTCAGCATTCCTATGATCTCTAATACACGTACTTCCTTATATGAACATGGAGGAGCTGCACGTCACCTTACTAGTTCTTTCGGTTTGGGTGATGCAAGGGTATCTGGTTACTATTGGGTGACTGATCCGGCAAAAGGAAAGAAGTTTGCTTTACAAGCGGGACTGGGGATCAAATTACCTATCGGCGATTATCGTGTGATGGATCATTTTTATACGAACACGGGTGCAAAAGTATTGGGTCCTGTAGATCAGTCGATACAGTTGGGTGATGGTGGTACAGGATTTACGACAGAGATCAATGCATTTCAAACCATCAATAGACAACTCAGTTTGTATGGTAATTTCTTCTATCTCCTCAATCCTAGAGAGCACAACGGTGTTTCTACGGCAAGAGGAGGAACAACATCTACAACAGCTATCCAATATGGTAGTGATGTGATGAGTGTACCAGATCAGTATATGATTCGTTTTGGAGCGAATTATACCGTGAACAGATTTACTTTCTCAGCAGGTTACAGACATGAAGCCGTTCCTTCTTCCGATCTCATTGGGGGTAGTTATGGATTCCGTAGACCGGGTTATGTTAATTCCATCGAACCAGGGATCACTTATTCAGTAAAGAAGTTGAATCTCTATGCATACGTTCCTGTAGCGGTAGTGAGAAGCCGTACACAGAGCTATGCAGACAAGCAAAGAACAAAAATCACCGGAGTTTATGCACAGGGAGATGCTGCATTTGCTGATTTGGCAGTGAATGTGGGGATGAGTCTCAGGTTTTAGTTGATAGTTGTTAGTTGACAGTTGACAGGAAAAAAATTGCTCTTCTGTCAACTGTCAACTAACAACAGTCAACCACAATAGTCTTTCATCAACAAAACTATTCATCATGCAAATAATTAAAACAAGCGTTACTCGTATCGTATGCTTGCTGATCATAACAATGGCTGCATGTATTCCATCAAAAGCACAAACAGAAATCGATGGTATCATGATGGCAAAAAATAATTACTGTAGTGGTATCATGTACAACTACAGTAGTTGGGATCAATACTGGGAAGGCACTTTGAAAAGAAACAATCTAAATCTGGGTACCGTTTCTACCAGTATGATCGCTTATATGGGTAATTATGGTATATCTGATAAACTAAATGTATTATTCGGATTACCCTATATCAAAACCAAAGCGTCTGCGGGTACACTGCACGGTATGCAAGGTTTACAAGATCTATCTCTCTGGGTGAAATGGATGCCTTATGAAAAAGAGTTTGGGAAAAGCACTTTATCTTTTTATGCCATCGGTGGTGTATCAGTTCCGGTATCTGATTATACTCCTGATTTATTACCGTTATCTATTGGTTTAAGAAGTAAAACATTATCACTTAGGGCCATGGCCGATTACCAGATCGGATCATGGTTTGCAACCGCATCTGCGACGTATGTAGTGAGAGATAAAGTAACACTTGACAGAGAATCATACTACACTACACAGCTACATAATACCAATGAGGTGTCCATGCCTGATGCTTCTACGGTTAATATTCGTGCTGGTTACAGAACCGGTAGACTTATAGCGGAAGCTGTTTGGAATAAGTGGACCACACTTGGAGGTTTTGATATCACGAGAAATAATATGCCTTTTGTGAGTAATAGGATGAATGCCAGTATGCTGGGTATTAATATGAAGTATAATCTTAAAAAGATAGAAGGTTTGTCACTCATAGCAAACGGTAACATTACCCTGAGTGGCAGAAATATGGGACAGGCATCAACTCTGGGTGGGGGTGCTTTTTACGTTATTGACTTTTCATCTAAAAAGAAAAAAGAAAAGACTTCATCTACCGATAAAAAATAATTGTATGAGAAAAATAATAATTCCGATACTGTTAGTAGCAGTGACTTTTTCACTTACTGAAATCTCCTGCTCCAAAAAAATACAAGGAAGAACAGATGAAGCGCCAATGCTGGCTCCATCTAATGTTGATATCAATGCCGGTACATGGAAACCTGTTTTACTAACTGGTCCTACAGAATTTCCGGTACCCGCACCTGCAGCAGTGAACACGCCTGGCTATATTGCAGAACTTAATGAGATCAAAGGATACCAAAAGTCATTAAGTAACGAGCAAGAAAAAAAAATTAAATATTGGGGTGCCGGTTCCGTATTGAGATGGAATGAACTGATGCGGGAACTCGTGGCAAAGTATAACCTTCCTCCTTATCAAAATCCGGATGGTACATACCCGTTTCCAAGCGCAGCAAATCCGTTTGCATATCCATTATTCCCTTTTGCAAATCCACCTTATTCGGCAAGAGCTTATGCATATATAGCTGCTGCACAATATGATGCGTTGGTCGCAGCTTGGCATTATAAAAAATTATATAATCGTGCAGCGCCTTCTAAAACAGATGGCAACGTAAAAGCCTTACTTCCACAAACGGAATTGCCTAGCTATCCATCAGAAGATGCCGTATTAGCAGGAGTTACAGCAGAAATGATGAAATTATTATTTCCCGGTGAAATAGCTTTTATTCAACAAAAAGCAGAAGAAGCTATGCTTTCTAAAATCATGGCTGGTGCTGCTACTCGAAGCGATATTGAAGCAGGAGAAGCATTGGGAAGATTTGTTGCACAAAAATTTACTGCAAGAGCAAGGACAGACAGAGCCGGTGCTGCAGCAGGTACACCAACAGATTGGTTAGCATTAGAAACATCTGCCACCTCTCGAGGTGAAATACCATGGTTTAGCCTGGAAATTCCTAAAAGACCTCCAATGTTACCATTATTTGGACGTGTACGTCCATTTTTATTCGATGAGGCAACAGTTGTAGCCATAAGACCAGGTCCACCACCTTCTACTAGTAGCCAGAAAATGAAAGAGGAAACAGAAGAAATACTAAACTTCATTAAGAATCCTACTTCTGAAACAATACGCATTACTCATTTTTGGGCTGATGGAGTAGGTACTTACACACCACCTGGTCATTGGAATGCTATTGCAGCTGAAGATTTCATTAAGGCTAAATTTAGCGAAGTAAGATGGGCAAGAAATATGGCATTACTGAATATGGCTTTAATGGATGCTGCTATTGTTTGCTGGGATACTAAATTTTTCTACTTTAATCCAAGACCTACTCAACTGAATTCTAATATTAAAACCCTTACGGGAATACCCAATTTCCCTGCTTATACATCAGGTCATTCCACTTTCAGTGGTGCAGCAGCTGCTATTTTAGGATATATTATTCCTTCCAGAGCAAAAGCCTACGATGACATGGCAAAAGAAGCATCATTGTCCAGAATGTATGGAGGTATTCATTATCGAAGTGATTGTGAAGTGGGACTCGTTTCCGGAAAACAGGTTGGAGGGTATGCCGTTTTAAGAGCACAAACTGATGGTGCAGATTAACATAGGTTGATCTGAGCTATTGTATAAGAAATCCGGTAGTGCTGTTGATAAACACTATCGGATTTCTATAATATGATTTCGATGAAAATAAAAAGTTATACAACTCTCTTCTCTTTTATCTGCTTTTGCATTGCTGTAGGAGCGCAAAAAAACAAGACAGATAGCAGTAATCTCAAGGTATTACGCGCAGTTATTGTGAATAGTTATTTATCTACAAAAAAACAAAACCTGACAGATGTCGTAGGTACTTATTTATATACTGGAAAGAAAACCGAACTTATCAGTTTATCCAATATAGACGCAGATATATCAATGAAGTCTGCCAGACAAGTGTTTGCAAAATCACCGGGTATTTTTGTCTATGATATGGATGGAGGGGGCAATCAGGTGAATATTGCTAGCAGAGGGCTTGATCCACATCGGGGATGGGAATTTAATATCAGAAAAGACGGTATCATAACCAATTCTGATATGTATGGATATCCTGCAAGTCATTACAGTATGCCATTTGAAAGTATTGAACGAATAGAGATGGTGAAGGGCACAGGTTCATTGCAGTATGGCGCACAGTATGGAGGAATGCTAAATTATGTTTCCAAAAAGCCCGATAGCTCAAAAAGTATCAGTCTTGAAAGTATTCAGACAGTAGGCTCCTACAATATGTTGAGTTCTTATAATGCTTTGAGTGGCACTAGAGGTAACTTAAGTTATTATGTGTACTATTATAAAAAATCAAGAGGAGGCTATCGAAATGGAGAACAAACATCTTCAATAGCTCATAGCGCAATGATTCGATATCAGCTCAGCACAAGTATTGCTATTCAGGCAGAATGGTCTCGCTCCTCTTATCTATATAAAATCCCCGGTCAATTGAATGACGAAATGTTCATGAAAGACCCCAAACAATCAACAAGAAACAGAAATTATTTTAATCCTGATATTCATCTTCCATCTATACAAATTGAATGGAAGCCATCTGCTACAACCGAAATAAAATTGGTCAGTTCTGCAGTATTAGGCACCCGTAATAGTGTACTTTTTGATAAACCAGTTAATATCAGAGATACCATCAATACGCTAACAGCTGATTATAATAATCGGCAGGTAGATATTGATCGTTTTAATAGTTATACTACTGAGTTGAGGCTATTACAACAATACCGTTTAGGAGTTTATACAGGAATACTTGTTTCGGGTCTACAATACATGAATAATGATTTACACAGAAGGCAGTTAGGCAAAGGTACTACCGGCAATGATTTTGATCTTAGCCTGGTAGACCCAATTTGGGGAAGGGATGTTCATCTTAAAACAAATAATATTGCCTTTTTTGCAGAAAATAAATGGCAATTCAGCAGAAAAATGGAATTCACTACAGGTATAAGAATTGAATCCGGTAAAACAAATATGGATGGAAAAATCTCATATTATCCATCTCATGATATACCTGTTCAATTAAAACATAAATTTCCTCTTTTAGGGATAGGTTGGTTATATAAACCAAACGATAAAATGCAATGGTATGCAGGCTGGTCAAGTTCTTACAGACCCATGGTATTCAAAGATTTGATACCGACTTCTATATATGAAAAAGTAGATCCGGCTATTCAAGATTCTAAAGGTTATAATGCCGAAATGGGTTTTAGAGGATCAAACGGATTACTGAAGTGGGATATTAACTGGTTTATGTTAAAACAGAATAACAGATTTGGCACGTTGGCAAAAACTGATGCCAGTGGGATGCTATATACTTATAGGACCAATACCGGTAACTCTATTGCATCTGGTACAGAGGTTTTTATTCAATATGATTGGCAAATATTGGATACCAGATTTAGCTTGTTTACATCTACTGCATTCATGAATGCCAAGTATGTATCCGGGCTTATAAAAAATGCGAATAATCAGAATGTGAATATAAAAGGTAATTATATTGAAAGTGCACCAAAAATTATTTCAAGGAACGGTGCGACTATTAAACAAAAAGGACTGAGTTTTACATTTTTATATAGCTATACATCATCTACTTATGCAGATGCATTGAACACAGAAACACCCAATGCTACTGGTGCTGTTGGTAAAGTTCCAGCTTATGACTTGATTGATTTATCAACAACATGCAGATTCACAAAAGAGTTGGAATTGCGTGCAAGTATTAATAACTTATTGAATAAACAATATTTTACCAAGCGACCCATGTTCTATCCCGGTCCTGGTATTTGGCCTTCCGATGGAAGAACATTTAATCTCTCAATTGATATTAAATTATAAAACTATACTACAGTTTCAAGCAAGCAAAACGAGTAAGGTTCAACGATTAAGTATTCATAGTCAGCACCAACTAGGTGTCTTTTTTCATTCCAGTGATCGTATAAATTTTTAATCCCAAAGCCTTGCTCTTTAAAAGCATACCAGGTAAGATAAGCTGCTTTATTACTATAATTGAAAAGGCAATACAAGTGTTCATCGCCTAATGAGCGAATGAAACCGGATACATGAATATTATGCGGCGTGATCCAATGGATATTTTTATGATCTGCGGTTACCGGTAATTGTTTTCTTAGTTTCAATAACTTTTGGGTACCACTGAAAATGCGATGCTCTATGGTACCAACCTCAGTCGTTTTTTGATTCTTCTCCCAATTGATCAATGGACGATGCATCCATCTGTTATCATAACTCTTTCCGGGATCATTCAAATAGCTGTAATCATTGGTATAAGCGGCTTCATCGCCATAGAATAACATGGGAATACCGCCAACAAAAAAACTTTGCGCTTGCATCAATAAAATCTTCTTAACAGCAATATCGATCAAAGATGTATTTTTCGATTCCAAGGCTTTTTCCAATCCACATAAAGAAGCGAGTGATCCACTGATACGTGCATCCTGTGTTTTAGGATTTACAGAAAATAAAGCACCCGAGGCAGGCGAGCCGGGATGAACACCTGAATAATAATCTTTTAAAAACTTCCGATGTTCATAGGCATTGAAACCGGCAGCCGCAATGGAACTGTCTTCAAATCCTAACCCAATATCATCATGACAACGTGTATAACTGATCCACGTACAGCCATAAGGTTTTTGTAATAGATCTTGTTGTGCCGCCAACATCACACGTGTGTCACCTGTTGCCAATGCATCCCATTGCAAAGCCATTTGTGTGGCATTGTAAGCCACATCGCATTCACGTGCAGTATACAAATCGGTACCAAAATATTTCATGATCTCTTTGGGTGCAACAATGGCTTCACCCAATAAAGCCATTCCCGGGGCACTCACTTGTACACACTGACGAATCAATCGTAGTATATCATGTGCTTGAGGTAGATTCTGACAGGTAGTGCCCAATTGTTTCCAAATAAAAGCAGGGGCATCGATGCGAAGAATATCAATACCTAGATTGGCATAGAATAAAATAGTATCCAACATATCAATCAGTACCGCGGGATTGGTATAATTCAAATCCCATTGATACTGATGAAAAACCGTCATCACCCATTTATTGGCTTCCTTACACCAGGTGAAACTTCCCGGTGCAGTTTCGGGAAATATTTCAGGCATGGTAGCATCGAATTGATCGGGTATTGTACGGTCATCATACATGTAGAAGTATTCTTGATATATTGGATCCCCTTTCTTGGCTTTCACCGCCCACTCATGATGATGAGAAGTGTGGTTCAATACAATATCCAACATCAGGTACATATTCTTGTCCAACATTTTTTGCTGAACAATTCGCAGGTGTTCCAGTGTGCCAAAACGCTCATCTACTTTTCTAAAATTAGATACTGCATAACCACCATCACTTTCTCCTTCCGGACTTTCAAACACCGGCATCAGGTGTAAAAAGTTTACACCTAGTGATTCGAGATAGGATAATTTTTCTGGCAGTTGTTTCAGTGTACCGCAAAAGCGATCTACATACAAACTCATTCCGGCAATCTCATTACTCAAAAACCAAGCGCCCTTTGATGCTTTATCCAGATCTCTTTTCCGCAAAGCAGCAGAACGATTTTGATGATTGTGGATGAGTGTCAATAATAATTTTTCAAATAATGCATCCGCCATTAAATGATTACTGTACAACGACTGATACAAACTATCAATAGCAGTCGCATTCGAACACAAGCGCGTATAAAATTGCAAATCATCACCCGATAAGGAAAGTTTTTCCTGAGTGCAAATGCGGGAGATGCGTTGGTGGAGGGAGAAGTTGTACATTAAGTCGCTTCTAGCTACTAGCCTCTAGCTGCTAGCATGTTATTAAATATTAAAATCTATTTGTTCAGTTAACTAGCAGCTAGAAGCTAGTAACTAGTAGCTTACGAAAATATACTGCTACTCAAATGCTTAAACGCTTCCATCGCCCCTAGGTACTCACAGGTTCGGGCACCGGCTTTGTTGGCATTTTGGATGATTTGTTTCCATTCTGAATGTGATAATTGTATGATGCTTCTTAAATCCTTTTCACGTAACTGATACAACACTGCACCCACAAATGCATCACCCGCACCTGTAGTGTCTACGGGTTGCACAGGAATGCTGGGAATGATTTCCGTTTTACCTTTCAATCCTAGTAAAGTTCCTTCTTTACCTAATGTAATGGTGAATACAGCATTGGTTTTATCTAATAATATCTGTGCAGCATCTGTTACTGAATGGGTATTCGTTATCAGCATGGCTTCTTCATCACTGAGTTTGAAAAAGTGACAGGATTGTAAGAAATTCCAAGACTGATCAATAAAAGTTTGTGTTTCGTTGGGAAACAACAGATGACGATAGTTTGGATCAAAACTGATGAATATTGTATCCTGCATCAATGCTTTCTGTAGCATACCTTGATAAGCAGCTTGCAAAGGTCCGGGAAGAAAACCGGTGGCCGATCCAAAATGAATGATATTGACTTCATCCAATGGAATGGCATCTGTTTCTTCTCTGCTGAGTTGTCCGTCTGCTCCGCGATTGAACACGAAATCACGTTCACCGTCTTCCATCAAGGATACAAATGCAAAAGTGGTAAAGGCGTTAGCATCTTGTAACATCCATCGAGTAGATACACCGAATTCCTGCATCACATCGATGAGCTGTTTGCCAAAAGGATCATTGCCCACTTTTGCAGCCAGTTCAACATTACCTCCTAAAGCAGCAATTGCAGCAGCTACATTGGTGGGAGCGCCACCCGGCTTTTTCAAAAAGTGCTGACCCTTAGACAAAGAACTGCCCTTATCCGTACAGATCATATCGATCAATGCTTCTCCAATACAAAGTATTTTCATGTTGTGAATTGTGAATTGTCAATTGTGAATTGTCAATTGTGAATTATAAGCTTGATATCTACCATTCACAATTCAAAATTCACGCCTCAATGTCCACTTCCCATCGCAACCTCTATCTCTTCTTCTGTTTTCTCAACCCGCATACGCGTGGTAGCAACTGCGGCGATGAGGAGAAGGGCACCCGCAAACAGAATAGCATTTGCAGGATTGCTTTCCAAGAAGTTTTGATAGATATATCCGAAGGAAAGTGTTTGAATGATCATCGGCACTACGATCATCATATTGATGATACCCATATACACGCCATATTTTTCTTTGGGAATACTGCCCACTACCATGATATACGGCACACCCATCATACTCGCCCAGGCGATACCAAAACCGATCATGGGAATAAAGAGTAAATATTTATCCTGAATAAAAGGTAAAATAAAGAGTGCCAACGAAGCCATGGTCAAACAGATCACATGCACTTTTTTAGCACCAAACTTTTTAGCCATCCATACCAATCCGAATGCGGATAAAAAAGTTACAATATTGTAAAAGCCATTGACGAGTCCTGTCCATCCTACTGCTTCTTCATACAGTTTAGAGTTTTCTTCAGAGCTGGTATTCCATACGGAACGGGCAATGCTATGCGAAATAAATTGCCAATAACAAAACATGGCATACCATTGAAATAAATACACCAATGCCAGTTGCCACAAGGTTTTGGGCATATGTGCAATGGAAGAAAATATTTCTTTGAAAGGTGTGAGAAAACTTTTGTGTTCAGCCCGCAATGCAGCGAGTTCTTCTGCTGTGGGAGGTATTTCAGGTGTTTTGATCACCGACCATGCTACCGATACGATGGAACACACGGCCCCAACAAAGAAAGAACCATATACCCAGTAGGGAATACCGCTTTGTCCGTCAGAAGTGGTAGACTCGCCAGTTATTACTTTTTGGAAAAAGAATAAGGATAAGTTAGCTAGCGTAATACCGAGTCCGGTAAAAAAACTTTGTGTGAGAAAGCCAAGTGCACGTTGACTGGCAGGTAATTTATCGGCGATGAAGGCACGATACGGTTCCATTGCCGTATTGTTGGCAGCATCCAATATCCATAGTAAACCTACCGCCATCCACAAAGCACGACTGAATGGAAATGCGAATAAACACAGGCTACAGAAGATGGCACCAATTAAAAAATAAGGTTTACGACGTCCCCAGCGAGGATGCCAGGTCTTATCACTCAATGCACCAATAATAGGTTGAATGAGTAAGCCTGTCATGGGTCCGGCGAGATTTAAAAGCGGTAAGTCCTCAGGTTTTGCGTGTAAAAAACTATAGAGCGGGTTGACAGCGGTTTGTTGCAATCCAAAACTGTATTGGATACCAAAGAACCCGACATTCATATTAATGATCTGCCAGAAACTCAAACGGGGTTTAGTGATGTGCATGGCAAGCAGTTAGTTAGTCTTGTAAATTAACTGCTTTCAGTGAGCTGTACTAGTCTAACAGTCAAGTATTTTTTCCGAAAACGATTGCGCTTTGAATGATGAACAGAAGAATGGTGAATAATGAATGATGAAGGGGAGGATGGGACGCAGATTTTTATCATTGATTATGATAGTAGTATCCTATCAGCGCCAATCATAATCATCATAAAAAATCTGCGGCCTATAAATCACGAATCTAATCGAGGATATAATACTGCCACTTATCCTTACCCGCAGGATAAACCTGATTCAAAGAATCATCAGTGGAGTATTGGTGTCTTGGATCGTAACTAACAATTTCCTTGTTGAATCCGGCTAATACATTTTGAGTGAAAATGACCGCAAAACTACTGTCTCTTTTTTCATATTGGTATGTTGCGATACCCATTACACCGGTTGATGGTACCTGTTTTAAAAAAGCAGGTTTCAAATCTGAAAGCTGATCAGGGTATTGCTTGTGGGTTTGATAATAAGTTTCAATGGCTTGAATAATGGGAGAAGCATTTTGGATGGCAATCTTTCTACTGAAATTTCTGGCTGCATCTGCACCCCATAGTGTAAAAGAAAAGCTGGTAGCAGGAAGCATCCATAGTAACATAAATGATAAAGACATCTTTTCTTTCTTAATGATTTGATAGATAGTTATTACAAGTCCTACTGGTATGGTAAGGATTAAAAAAAGGCTTGCAAATTGTAAGAGTGTATAAATAGTATTGGTAATAGTACTTAGAGAACTTGGACCGGGAAAGAATGGAGATAAAATAACTATTGCTATTAGTAGATTACTGCAGAAAAGAAGCAGCCACTGACGTTTATTCATGACACAAATGTATTATTCAACTTTTGCAAAGTTCTGCAACTTTCAAAAGTTATTACTGACATTAATACAATTTCACTCCTAAAGCAATGCTTATAGATGTGAAGTTTTGTTTTGCCCTGGCTTCTCTTTCAAGTATATTGATATAAGAAATTTTGCCGGTCACCTTTTGTTTGGAAGAAAAATAAAAGCCCAATGAAGGTTTTAACCCTAAAAGGGTCTGACTACCGATAAAACTAGGTCCGGCTAAAAACGAAACATAAGCATTGGGAATGGGATGTACTGATACACCTGTAAAAAGGTTAACCATATCTCTAAAAGACCCGACCGGTGTACCATCAAGATACCCTCTATATACTTTATCGTCCATGAGATAGGCGTCGGCGGTGAATTCAATGGTCGGCTTGAAAATTGATTGTTGTCGGAAGAATAGCTGCAAACCCAAACCCGTTGCCCAAGGATTATTACCTTTTGTTACATCAGCAATTGTTTGGTTGTATTGTCCTTCAAAGTATAGTGACATTTTGCGCTGTTTCTGTGGAGAGACTTGTGTCAGGATAAAGCAAAGAAAGAGTATCGTGAACAACTTTTGCATAGTCCTTATTTACTGTAGCAAACTCACTATCGGTAATAGTTTTGTTTTTTGTAGCGAACTTAAAGTTTAATGGAGAGGTTTAATTGTCCGCCCAAACCCACTTCTACAATTTTCCGCAGCGTTGAAATGCGAACCTCTTTTAAATCATTCTCTATTCTTGAAATGTATGCTTTGTTCGTGCCGCATTTTTCTGCAAGTTCCTCTTGCGTTAACCCTTTTTCCAATCGGGCTTCATAAATTAATGTTCCCAACTTGAACTCTTGATAACCTTTTTCCAGTTGATCTCTTTTGGCACTCCCTCTTTTTCCGTAATGTTTTTCTTTAAACTGTTCAAGTGTCAAAGTTTTAGTTTTTTTCAGCATAGTAGTCCTCCTTTATTTTTAACGCCTTTTCGATTTCTTGTTTTGGCGTTTTCTGAGTTTTCTTTTGAAAGCCACTTGTTATGACAATCAACTTTCCTTTGTCAAAGAAGCAAAATATTCTAAATATATCACTTCCTTGTTGTACCCTAATCTCATAAAGCCCGTCGGTGCCTTCCAAATATTTAAGATAGGTTTCCGGAATTTGCGGAAGGTCTTCAATTAACTCAAAAGTCCAGACGATTTTATCTTTAACTTTTTGACGTTGCCTTTTAAAGAACGCTTCAAAGTAATTTTTATATAAAATGATGGTTCGGTATTTGTTATTTCCCGGCACAAGGCAAATATACAAAAGTTGTCCGAAAGTACAACTTGAAAATTTAACAATATCGTTCAATAAGCCTCAATGTTATTGTCAATGAAAAGCTTATTTTCATCAATAATCCAAGCGAGGCATGCAGCTTTGAGGGAATCGGGTAGCAGTGAGGAATAATATCTAAAATACCATGCGAAAGAATGCCACTCATGAATACAAAAATGCTGGTAGGAATAGATGGCCTCTTGCTTTTGGTATGGGTGAAAAGAACGGCTATACCAAGGGCTGTTGTGGTGTGGAATAGGGCGTTCATTTTTATTAAGGCGTTTAATTCAGCTTTTGGAAAGGTTTAGGATTTTGTAAAAGTTATTACTCATTTTTTCTAACTCAAATAACTCTATGTTAACATAGTATTCATTTGCCATGACACTTTTACTGTTGCTGCATTAGCAAAGAATGAGTTTAGAAATGTTTGAGTTTTCGAAAAAGTAATAAGTCTGTCTGCAACTTCTTTTCGAACTTGCTCTCTTGTCAGCCCATCATAGTCGGTCTTTGGTAAATTGAAATACATATCTTTTGGCTTAAATTCAATCTTTATGATTGATTTATACTGACTTTTCTGATATTCCTTATTGCCTGTTAGGTAGACTGTAAAATCAATATCAGATTCAAAAAGACCAAAAACAAAATCAAGGTCAGTTTGGACGGGTTTTTCTTCATTACAAATTGCCGTAAGCCATTTTTCTAGAGAATCGTATTTGGAAATAAAATCAGTAAAAGGAGGCTCAACAGTCTCTTCTTCAACCGAAAAACTAAAATATTCTACTCTGAATTTATCTTCCATAGATTTTTATTTAAACAATTTCTTTTATAAAGCCACTAATTGAATACGATTTACGAATTCAAATACGAATTGTAGTAAATCTACCCACCCCACCCCAAAATACAAAGCATTTTTTCGTAATATTTCCAAGAAGTGTAAAGACATCAGCCGTACCATCCTCTAACTTCCCTCGCTCATCCTTCAGAGCGTCTTCGAGAATGCTCGAAGACACTCTGAAGGATGTACTACTTACAGAACAATTAAAGAGCTTATTACCCTGAGTAGTCTTATGATCACAGATCGCGTCGGCAACAAAGGGTCAAAGCGAATGCCTTAGATAGACAAGGGGAGGATAAGCTGATGCCTAAGGGGAGGGTTGATGTCATAAGAATGGAGGGCGGATGAATATCAAATGAAACTCGAATGGATACCGTATGCAATACGGACCGATAACGGACTTATAACGGACTTGTAGCGGACTTGTAACGGAGTAAAGACCAGTCACCCTGATCCATGTTTACTAACCTAATAGTAACCCTGTCATTTTGATCCGCTTGGGTGTTGTTTTAAGTTGAGATGTTTTGATGATACCTGTTGGAGGTGGGAGATCCCTCCTTCGTCGGGATGACACAAAAACGCCCTCATTGAGGGCGTTTTTGAAATCAAAACAAATTGTATTAGTTCTTTGGCTTAGCCGGCGTTGAATAAGCAGGCACTTTAATTTCTGTCGCAGGTTTATTTCCCAGTATCTGCAACAACTCTTTCACCGCTCTTTCCAACTGCGGGTCTTTACCGGCTTGTAAGGATTGCGCATCTTGTCTCACTTCAATATCCGGTGCTACTCCTTCATTTTCTGCTACCCATTTTCTGTTGATCGGGTCAAATACAGCATTGTCAGGAGCAGTAAGAGTACCTCCATCTACCATGGCATAGTGTACACTTGATTTTACCAGTCCACCCCAAGTTCTTGCGCCAATCAAAGCTCCTACTTTCTGTTGACGGAATGCCCATGGGAAATAATCACCACCGGAACCTGCCAGTTCATTGATGAGTAATACTTTAGGTCCCATAATGCCGGCAGGTAATTGCATCGGTTTTCCATTGGGTACTTCATTGGTGAGTGCAGCACGTAAAGAACGATTCATCAGATCAACCATATAATCATCCAATAAACCACCGCCATTGTAACGCTCATCAATCACCGCACCCAATTTATTTTGTTGTGCAAAATAGTAACGGTTAAAACTTACAAAACCGGGCTGACCTGTATTCGGTACCCACACATAAGCCAGCTTACCACCACTTAAACTATCCACCATTCTTCTATTATCTTCTACCCACACTCTTTGCCTCAATGCTGTTTCATTGCGAATGGGTTTTACGATTTCTGTCCAATGATTTTCAAATTCAGCTGTTTTATTAATGTGTAATACGGTTTGAATATCGGCAGTGCCATCCAAGAATTGATAAGGATCATCATTCGCGGTTAATTCTTTGCCATTAATACCAACAATATAATCACCGGTAGCTACTTTGATGCCGGGTCTGTCTAATGGACTGCTCAATCCGGGATTCCAGCTTTCAGTTGTGTAGATACGAGCAATTTTCCAACGTCCTTTATCGATCACCAGATCAGCACCTAATAATCCAACACTTGCAATATCGGTGGAAGGATAATCACCACCACCCACAAAACTGTGACCTACACTGAGTTCACCATTTACTTGGTCCAAAATATAACGCAGATCATCTCTGTGTTTTACAAAAGGAACCAGTGGCGCATAACGTTTGTACACTTCATCCCAATCGCGACCATGCATATTCGGATCGTAAAAGAAATCTCTTTCATAACGCCAAGCTTCATTGAAAATCTGCTGCCATTCTTCACCTCGATTCAAGTACATACGCAGATCTGTTTTCAAGGCTTTGGCATCAGCACCTGTTGGGCCACCTGTAGCAATAATTTTCCAGCTACCTTGTTGAAATGCCAACATTTTTTTACCATCCGCAGAAATACTGATACCGCCTGCACCGGTGGTAAATTCTTTGGCTTCTTTACTTTCCAGTGTGAACTTGTGTAAAACAGAAGGTCTGTTCGGTACAAATTCATTGATGAAAATGCTACCACTCGGACCGGCATAAATAGCGCCGTAATTTCTTTTAGGCAGAGGTAGTGGAATGGTTCTACGATCGATATGTTCAATGTCGATCACCACATCTTTATCTTCTTTAGGCTTTGCATCCGTTTTTGGTTTTTCTTCCGGCTTATCTGTCTTGGGTTTCTCTTCTGCTTTCACTTCTTCTTCATCGCTATTGGGTTTGAAAGGAGAGAGATCTGCTTTTCTTAAGTTGATGACATAAGCTTCATATTCCGGTCTTGCATTTTGTGAACTGGTATTGGCCCAACCGCTGGCCAGTGCAACATCGGTACTGGCGAGGAAATAAAGGTGTTTATTATCTCTGTCCCATGCCGGTGAAAAAGCATCTGCAAATGGATCGGTAAGATTGAGAATAGTTTTTGTTTTTACATTCCATGCTTTGATACCACGTAACATATTGGCACCGGTTTTAGCATAAGCCAACCATTGTGCATCCGGACTCCAAGTGATGCCCATACTACCGCGTTCAATATTGATACCTCCAACATCCGCAGTAGTGATGGTACCTGTCGCCAGTTCAACTACTTGTATGCGTAAGTCATCGTCTACAAAAGCAATGTATTTCCCATCCGGACTCCAAGTAGGTGTCCATGCCATTTTAGATTCTCCGATGGCGATGCTGCGTGTTTTACCCATGCCATCTTGTGGAGCGATTACCAGTGAGTAACCTTTAGCACCTGCATCTGTAAACCAGGCAATTTCATTTCCCTTGGGCGACCAGATCGGAGCTCTGTCTGCCGAATTACTGCTTTTGGTGAGATTGCGAACATCGCCGTTTTCAAGAGGAACCGTAAAGATCTCACCACGTGCTTCTATCACTGCTCTTTTACCTGTTGGACTCAAGTTAGCACGTGCAATACGATTGCTTACATTTTCCCAACGAGGAGCAGCCCATGGGAAATCACCTACAACAGAAACAGTGAGTTGTTTGCTATTAGATCCATTCAGATCCATTTGGTGCAACCATCCTTCACGCTCATAGATCAGTTTTTTTCCATTGCCCGATAACCATTTCACATCTGCTCCTTTAAAAGAAGTGAGTTGGGTCAATGCTTTGGTAACAGTATGATAACTCCAGATATTGGCAACACCACCATTTCTGTCGCTCAGAAAATAAATATGTTCACCCAACCACAATGGTTGAATATCAATGGTCCGATCATTCGGGAGTAGCGTTTCACTTTGTGTGGCAAGGTCTAAAATAATGAGTGGCGTGTTTTGTCCACCACGATAGGCTCTCCATTCTACATCCCAGCGATCCATTTTATCGACAACGAGTTTGGTGCCATCCGGACTATAACATCCATCATTACCCCATTGGCGTGAGAGTAGTTTGCTGGGGCCGCCGGTAGCCGGTACAGACCACAAACGCATATGTGCTGTTGGAGCTGTTTCTCTTTCACAGGAATAGAGAATGTTTTTTCCATCATTACTCCATCCGCGTGCCACAGAACTGGCGGGGTGCCAGGTAACACGTGTAGCTTCGCCACCTTTGGCAGATACCATATACACGGCATTGCTACCACTGCGGTCGCTGGTGAAAGCGATCCATTGTCCGTCAGGAGAAAAATGCGGTTCGCTTTCCACTGCAGGTGTACTCGTTAAACGCAAAACATTTTGTCCGTTCAGATCCGATACCCAAAGATCAGCACCATACACAAAAGCAATTTGTGAGGCACTGATATCCGGCTGACGAAGCAGTCTGGTGCCCTGGGCTTGAACCATGAATGAAGCGGAAAGAAAAACAATACTGAAATAAAAGCGCCCTCCATTATTTAGGAAAAGCAGCTTTGCAAAAAATGATTTCATGCAAGTTGTTTTAGGAAGTTGAAGTGTGGATGATCAAATTAGTGAAAAAAAGGGAGCGAGGAAATAATGAATGATGAATAATGAATAATCAATGATGAAGTGAAAATCCCATATCCAACATCAGAAATCCTACATCTGCGATCTGAGATCAAGTATCAGTTCCTATCTTTTCAGCAGTAATGATAATACCGGAACCTACGGCTTTATTGCCTTCATTGAGTGTAAATGCGTCATTAGACTTGAGGTTCTTGCGTATGTGTTTCGCAGGTATTAGTTTAATCAATACAGTTCCTGATTGACCCGGCTTAATTTGTTGCTGATCTAAAAGTTCAATTTCCCCTGAAAAGTGCTGAATAGAGTTGAAGGCCAGTGACGGACGATAGCCTGTTGACACTGGGTTTTTTCTGCCGCCTAATTCGGTGGGCAGCAATGAGATTTTAGCTTTGATATTATAGGTCGTTTTAGATAACATACACTTCAATAAAGTTAACACATTTATTGAAGTTATACAAGTGGTTGCTCTCAATGCTAATGGCTTCGTGTCCATCTAATACTTGTTGTTCGTATGTGAGGTTTTCAAAACAATGATCATCTATGAAAACCGATACTGTATAAGTGTATGGTGGGATAAACTGACGTATAGAAGCCAATTGAATGTATTCCCAAACAGCTATTTCGGAGCGAAAGAATTGCTTCGCTTCTAGTGTATTTATTTGTGTTCTGAATTTTTGATCAATTCCTAAATCCTCTTTTTCAGCATCTGAAATGGCTCTATATAAAATCATAAATGAGTAGAACAATTAAGCAAGCAAGATGCATTTTGTAATGCTCTTTTTTTACCGTATTTATACTTGATTTTAGGTTACAGTTTTTCAATAATGTTGCCAGAGTAAAGCCTAGCAGGTGGGAGATTTCTTGCCACGCTTGAAATGACGGTAAAAGGGAGGGGATCAATAATGAATGTAGAATTTTGAATGATGAATGTTAAAGTGAAAAATCCCATATCCGACATCAGAAATCCGACATCTGCGATCTGAGATCTGAGATCGGACATCCCTCCCTATCTTTGCCCCATGCAAATCAGCTTTTCCTACGATAAAAAGAAAGTCATCCAAGCGCTGCGCTATCATTTTGTACAAAAGCCTGAGATTCGGGTATTGATGGTATTGGTGAATGTATTTGCGATTGCAGCGGCAGCTTTGTTTTATTTTAAAAAGATCAGACCTGAGCCCTTTTTATTGGGGTCATTTATCTGGATCATGTTAATGGCATCTTTCTGGTATATCCTTCCAAATAATATCTACAAAAAAGCACAAACATTCAAAGACGATTTCATCATTGATTTCACGGATGATCATATTCGTTTAGAAAATGAACGTGGCTATGTAGACTGGGATTGGAAAAAGTTCTCGCGCTATTTTGAAAGTCCGCATTTCTTTCATCTCTATTTCGACAGTAAATCCTTCTTCCTTGTTCCCAAAGAAAACATGGGAGAGGAGTTTCGGCATGATTTGAGAGGGATGTTGAGGAAGAAGATAACAGAGAAATAAGAAACAGGAAATAAGGAATAAGAAAGGATAATATGACACCTACTTTCTCATTTCTTATTTCATGTTTCTTATTTCATATTTCCTATTCCTACAGGGTCTTGTCCATGATATAATGCGGAATCGTTACTTCAAAGAATTCGTCGCTGCAGATATTGTAGCCTAGTTTTTCATAGAAGCCAACAGCAGTGCCGCGGGCATGCATGGTGAGGCGTTTGTAGCCGCGATCACGGGCAATGTTTTCAGCGAACATCATCAATACCCTGCCAATACCTTTTCCTTGGAGTCCGGACAGCACCGCCATCTGACGTAGACGAACGGTTTTATTGCCTTCGTCCTTGAGCATACAGCAGCCTTCCAGCTTTTCTTCATCAAAACAGCCAATAAGGATCTCATGCTTTTCCTTTTCCAGTTCTTCCATGGTAAAGCTGAGTCCGAGCGGTTTACGCAGGATATGATAGCGTAGTTCTACCATTTGCTGGTATTCTTTGGAGCCGTGGTCAATGAGTTTTAGTGCCATAGTAGAGGGGGAAGGGGATACAAGATAAGAATCATTTTAATATAAAGAATGCCTGAAAAGCAATAAAAAGGGGTAAAAACAGAGGTTTTCGGTTGTGGAAACAAATATGCCGGAAAAGATTGCTTATTTGACAAAAAGTATATTTTTGCGGCTGTAACAAAAACTTTTTACAATGTCAGACATCGCAACAAGAGTAAAGAAAATCATAGTTGACAAGTTAGGGGTTGACGAGGCCGAAGTAACCAATGAGGCTTCTTTCACTAACGACCTCGGTGCAGATTCTCTGGATACCGTGGAGTTAATTATGGAATTCGAGAAAGAATTCAATATCTCTATTCCTGATGAGCAGGCAGAAACCATCACTACTGTTGGTCAGGCCGTTGCTTACCTGGAAGAGCACGCTAAGTAAGAGCATCTATTTATTGAAGGAATAATTTCATGCATCCGCCTTTCTGCGGCTTCGGGCCACAAAAGGCGGATGCTCACTTAAACAGGTTTTGAACATGGAATTAAAGCGCGTAGTTGTTACCGGAATAGGAACCCTTACACCTCTTGGAAATGACCTCAATTCTTATTGGACAGGTCTGATCAATGGTGTATCGGGTGCTGATAACATCACACTATTCGATGCTTCCAAATTCAAAACCCGTTTTGCCTGTGAGATCAAGGGATTCGACCCTACCCAGTTCATGGATAAGAAAGAAGCCCGTAAAACAGACCGCTTTGCTCAATTGGCGATAGCTGCGAGTGAAATGGCTGTGACCGATGCAGGTATCTCCAAAGACAATGTCGACATCGATCGAGTGGGCGTGATCTTCGCCAGTGGTATCGGTGGGTTGACTACTTTCCAGGAAGAAGTGATCAATTTCGCCAAAGGCGATGGAACACCTCGTTTCAATCCCTTCTTCATCCCTAAAATGATCTTGGATATTGCTGCCGGACTCATCTCCATGCGCCACGGATTCCGTGGTCCGAATTATGCGGTGGTGAGTGCTTGTGCATCCAGTACCAATGCCATCATCAGCGCTGTGGATACCATTCGATTGGGTAAAGCAGATATCATTATTTCCGGAGGAGCCGAAGCGGTGATCAGCGAAGCGGGTCTCGGTGGTTTCAATGCCATGAAAGCCATGAGCGAACGCAACGATGATCCTAAAACAGCCAGTCGCCCTTACGATAAAGATCGCGATGGTTTTGTGATGGGAGAAGCTGCAGGTGCTTTGATTCTTGAAGATTATGATCATGCCATCAAACGTGGTGCAAAAATATACTGTGAAATTGCTGGTGGTGGAGCTACTGCAGATGCGTATCATTTAACCGCGCCACATCCGGAAGGACTCGGGGCACGTAATGTAATGCTCGCAGCATTGAAAGATGCAGGGATGCGTGCCGATGAAATTGATTATATCAATACCCATGGTACTTCTACACCTTTGGGTGATGGTGCAGAAGCAAAAGCCATTACGGAAGTATTTGGTGAACACGCTTACAACCTCAATATCAGTGCTACGAAGTCGATGACCGGTCACTGTTTGGGTGCTGCGGGTGTTATTGAAGCCATTGCTTGTATCCAAAGCGTGATCCATGATATCATTCCACCCACGATCAATCACTTTACCGATGATCCGGAATTGGATCCAAAATTGAATTTTACTTTTAATCAGGCACAAAAGAAAACTGTTCGTGCAGCATTGAGTAATACCTTTGGTTTTGGTGGACACAATGCCTGTGTGATTGTCAAAAAATATTCAGCATAACTTGTGCAGTTTTTCAAAAAACTTTTCTCCTCATCTTCACCCGACGCCTCATTCGAGGCTCAGCTAAAGAATGTATTGGGATTAAAGCCCGGTAATCTTTTGTTATACCGCACAGCACTCAGCCATCGTTCTGTAAAAGATACACCGGAAGAAAACAATGAGCGCTTGGAATACTTAGGTGATGCAGTATTGAGCGCAGTGGTGGCTGACTATCTGTTCAAACGTTACCCTTATAAAGGCGAAGGTTTTCTCACCGAAATGCGTAGTAAAATGGTGAACCGTCAGCAATTGAATGATATTGCACTCAAGATGGGATTACGCAAACTAACTTTCTACAACAAATTCGATAGCTCACTCAAAGGCAGTCAGATTTTTGGTAATACACTCGAAGCAGTGGTAGGTGCCGTCTATCTCGATAAAGGCTACGAAAAAACACAACATTGGGTATTGAAACAGATCGTAATACCACACATGTTTGTGGATGATCTGGAGTCTGTAGACATCAATTTGAAAAATAAACTGATCGGCTGGGCCAGTAAAAATGGCAAAACACTCTCTTTTGACCTCGCCGATGAAAAAATGGAAGGCTCCCGTCGTCTGTTTACCATACACATTATGCTCGATGGCGAACTGCTGGCTATCGGAAAAGGCTACAACAAAAAAGACGCTTCACAAGTAGCTGCTCAAGTGGCGGTGGAGAAGTTGGGGCTTTAAATTAAGAAATAAGAAACAGAGGAATAAGGAACAGAGAAAGGGGACAATTGTGCTTCATTTTCTCTGTTCCTTATTTTTTATCACTATTGTCCGACTAAATATTTAATAGATGTCATAAAAAAAGGGATGATTACTAAGAATCATCCCGAATAGT